>JAEINX010000001.1 GCA_016342645.1 Bacteroidales bacterium
TTGGTGGCGGATTAATAATTATGCTAACTCTGGGAGCAGCCTATGGAGCTAAGAAAGTGTATAATATTAAGAAAAAATCTTTATTGGATTAAAAGATTTTAATGATTTCTGAAGCTTTTTGTATCTCAAGATCATCATAATGATTGTTTGGTCAGGATGATTGAGTATGCTCATAATGATAGAAGTGAACTTTTCCCAGTGATAAGTTCACTTTTTTATTCAATTAAAATAAATTTAGTAACATTGAATTTGTTTTATTTTAATTTTGAAATTTATTGAACTATTTCGATAGCAATCATATTTTTTTATGTTTGTATTTTTACTTGAAATAAGTATTTATTTGTGAAATGTTCAATAGCGAACATATAATGTAACTTTATGAACACATTTAGCGTCTAATGATTTAGTAATTATATATTAGATTATCTAAATCAAATAAACTGACACCGGACGAAAATAAAAAAAGAACACATAACTCTCATTACATAAGAATTCTAACAAATAAAGGTTTGTGAAAAGTTTATGCGTTTCAGTATAATTATAAATCTGGCATATTTTTGGTTATAATAAAGAAATCATAATTTAAAAAAAAATAAAATGACATTATTTATCAGGAAAAGTAATTGTTTACAACAGAAAAAATGCAAAGAAAATATTCTTATTATTTCAAGAAATTTTAAAATCTCATTTTTATTATTTTTTGTGTTACTATTGTCAATAATTGGTTATTCACAAAAAAAATGGTCGCTGACTGATTGTATTAATTATGCAATAGAAAATAATATTGAGATAAAACAAAGTGAAATTAATACGGCAACTAATAAAATCAATTTGCAGCAAAGCAAATTGGATTTGATCCCAAGTCTCAATGCAAGTGCTTCACATAGTTATGGTTGGGGTAGATCAATTGATATGGCTACATATACATATACAAACAAAACCACTCAGCAAAACTATTTCCAAATTTCAAGTAATGTTACGGTTTTTAATGGGCTACAAAAATATAACACCATAAAGCAAAATAATTTTGACTACCTGGCGAGCCAGTTCGATTCAGATATGATGAGAGATAATATTTCTGTTCGTTTATCTTATGCATATTTACAAATTTTATATTCACAAGAAATTTTAGATGTTGCAGTTAATCAGGTTGATATTACTAATCAACAAATTGAACGTACTCAAAAACTTGTTAATGCAGGAACTCTTGCTAAAGGAAGCTTGCTTGAAATCCAATCGCAAGGAGCTCAGGAAGAAGTTAACGTAATCATGGCTCGAAATAATTTAAATCTTGCTTATCTTGATTTACTTCAGTTATTAGATTTACCCGCTTCCGAAAAATTTGATATTGTTAAACCGGAATTAAACATTACAGAAGAACCTCAATTACTAAAACCTCAGGAAGTTTTTTCCTATGCTGTGATGAATCGGCCTCAAATTATGAGCGCTGAGTACAGAGTAAAAAGTTCTGACAGAGGATTAGCTATTGCAAAAGGATTACGAAGCCCAAGTGTCAGGTTAAATGGAGGTTGGAATACTAATTATTCCGATCAAATAACAAACCAAACCGGATCGGCAATTTCTTTTAGTGATCAATTTAAAGATAATCAAAATAAAACCTTATCACTATCTTTAAATATCCCAATATTCAATAGCTACAATGCTTCATCAAGTATTAGCAGAGCAAAACTGAATACAAAATATGCTGAAAACAATTTGGAGCTTGAAAAAAACACATTACGTAAAACCATCGAACAGGCATATAATGATGCGACATCAGCTTATAAATCATATAATGCAACTATAAAATCAGTTAAATCTTTTCAGGAAGCTTTTAAATATACCGAACAAAAATTTAATGTAGGTATGGTTAATGCAGTTGATTATAACCTTTCAAAATCACGTTTAGTTAAGGCTGAATCAGAATTACTTCAGGCAAAATATGATTTTGTTTTTAAAAGAAAAATTTTAGATTTTTATATGGGAATACCCTTAGAATTTTTAAAAAAGTAGTTTTGTATAAAGGAAGTTTGTACCGAATCTTATAATAATTAAATAAAAGTTTTTAAGACCCTCTAATTTATGAGGGTTTTATTTTTTTAAGAAGAATTTTGTTAATTTTACCTTTTGAAAAAACCCAAAATTTATAATGAATAGATAATCTAAAAAACTTTTATGAAATGTTCTGATTCTTAAGTTTGTTAATTTAAAAAAGAAGTAAAAATCATCAAATAAAAAATTATTCTAATGAAAAAGAAATCTAAAAAGAAAAAATGGTTTATTGGGGGTGGAATATTTATTATTGTAATTATTTTACTCATAGTAATGAGTAAGAATAATGGTTCTGAATCAATAAAAGTTACAACAGAATTTGCAAAGAAAAGAACTATTATTGAAACAGTTTCAGCTAATGGTAAAATTCAACCTGAAACAGATATAAAAATAAGTCCATATATTTCAGGTGAAGTTATACAATTAAATGTAAAAGAAGGTGATAAAGTTGCTAAGGGACAATTGCTTGCTAAAATTGATCCTGAAATATATAAAACGACTTATGAGAGAATGAATGCACAGGTGAATTCTCAAAAAGCAAACCTTGCTAATTCGCGAGCAAGATTAGCTCAGGTTGAAGCACAGTATAAAAAATCACAACTTGACTTTCAAAGAAACAAGAAACTCTGGAATGAGAAAGTGATTTCAGATGCAGAATTTGAAGCTGTTACTTCATCTTTTGAGGTTGCAAAGGCAGAAGTAAAAGCTGCAAAACAAAGTGTTATTGCTGCAGAACACCAGGTAAGTAGTTCGGAAGCCTCACTCAATGAAGCTTATGAAAATCTCACAAAAACTTCTGTAATCGCTCCAAATGACGGAACTGTATCGAAACTTAATATTGAAGAAGGTGAAAGAGTTACCGGTGCATCACAGTTTTCAAGTGGTACGGAAATTATGAGAGTTGCCGATTTATCTAAAATGGAAGTTAATGTTGAAGTTAACGAAAATGACATTGTAAGGGTTAATCTGGGTGACACCTCAATTATTGAAGTTGATGCTTATTTGAACAAAGATTTTACGGGCGTAGTTACCGAAATTGCTACCTCAGCTGATATTATTGGCACAAGTGTTGATCAAGTTACAAATTTTGATGTAAAAATAAGAATTCTAAGCGACTCATATAAAGATATGATTCCTAGTGAAAATCCTGATTTTTCACCTTTCAGGCCTGGAATGTCTGCAACCGTAGAAATTCAAACAGAAACTGCTCATAGTATTTTAACAGTACCTATTCAGGCTGTTACAACCCGATCTGACACATCTTCTAACAATGAAAGCAAAGATACTAAATTAGATGAAGATACTGATAATAATGATTCTGAAAATGAGGTTACTCCCAAAGATGAAGAAATTATTGAATATGTTTTTATTTATGTAGATGGGGTAGCAAAGATAAAAAAAGTTGAAACCGGAATTCAAAACAGCACTTATATTGAAATTTCTGAAGGGCTGACTGAATACGAAGAAGTTATTACCGGACCATATAGAGCTGTTTCAAAAAGATTAAAGAATGATGATGCGGTGAAAAAAGTTAAGCGGAAATATTTATTTACAAAGGATGATTAATTCGTTAGGTATAAGAAATAGCAAAACATTCATAATTTCAAATACTCATTGCTTGTAGCAAATATTAAATGGCGTTAATTCTTAACATCGAATCCGCAACTCCGGTTTGTTCGCTTGCATTGTGTTCGGGTGAAAAAATTATTTCAAAAAAAGAAAGTCACGAGCATAATTCACATTCCTCGTTGTTAACGGTTTTTATAGAAGAAATATTTAGTGAAGTTGATTTTGAATTGAATTCATTGGATGCAATAGCCGTTAGCAAAGGGCCTGGGTCTTATACCGGTTTAAGAATTGGTGTTTCCACCTCAAAAGGATTGTGTTACGCACTTGATAAGCCTCTGATTTCAATTAGCACTCTCAAAGCTATGGCAAGTGGTTTGACCAACTTTTTAAAGCTTTCAAAATCCTCATTACTTAAGGAAAATACTTTATTATGTCCAATGATTGATGCAAGGCGCATGGAAGTATATTCTGCAATTTTCGACATTAATATTAATGAAATAAAAAAAGTTAGGGCCGATATTATTGATGAAAATTCTTATCAAAACTTCCTTGTTGATAAGCAAATAATTTTCTTCGGAGATGGATCTGCAAAATGTAAAAAAGTTTTATCAAATAATGAGAATGTAAAATTTATTGACAATTTTTATCCTTCAGCGGAGTTTATGGCTGAGATTTCTGAAGAAAAATTCAAAAGTAATAAATTTGAGGACGTTGCTTATTTTGAGCCTTTTTATTTAAAAGATTTTATTGCCGGAAAACCTAAGGTGAAGGGTTTGTATTAATTTCTCTACTTATTTAGGAAGCAACAAAACTATTAGAACTTATAAGTAATGCCCGTAAAAAATCCTAAATAATAGGGATATGTTTTAAAATCACCCCCAGAGTTAATTGGGCTAAGGGAATATTTTAATGTAGGATCAAAATTAAAGCTTATTTTTTTTGAAATGGAATAATTTAATCCTAAACCAATTATGCTATTATAAATAACTGTATTAAGGTTTTCGGTTTTCCCAAGTTTTATGTCATTATTATCATTTTTAAAATAGGCATTGTTTCCAACTAAAAATCCGGGGCTAATTCCCCCAAAAATTTGAAAACCAAATTTTTTATTAAAAACAATATATTTAAGAATTAGAGGCACTTCGATATATTCAAATTTTTGTTTTATTTCCGAATTTGTAAAGTTTGCAATATTGACATTTAATAATGTTGTACTGTCTTTTATGGCTGGCTTATATATTAAATCTTTACATATTGTTTCAGAAGTGATTTGAATATTACCGTTTGATGTGCGAAATTCCCATGGTTCATTATTGTTACTAAAAGCGTAAACATCACTGTTTACTTGACCATACTGTGAATAATAAATGCCTGATTGTAACTCCCAGTTTTTATTTACTTTATAATTTACATCCAATCCTCCGGAAAATGAAGCTATTTGAGATTCAGCATTATCATAGTATTCCGAACTCATATTTGTCCCGATCGAATAATCATCACTGGATGTATTTTTCTTTAGTTCACGATATGCAAATAAGGGAGAAAATTGTCCACCAATTGACCATTTATTCGAGTTTGATTTTTGCAAGACATCATCATCCCAGACCTTGATTTTTGATTTTTGTTTTTTGATTTTATCACGCACAGTAATACCTTCATCCGAATTTGAAGAGATATTAATATTTAAAAAGTCAAAAGGAAAAAATACAGCTTGTCTGTTTCTGATTAAAGCAATCTTGTTTGTCGGAATGTATAAATAATCAATAATTGACTTCGCCTTTTTATTGGATAAAATATTAGGTTCAATTCTTTTTCTTTCAATCGAATTTGATTTGTTTTCAACAAACAATGGAGTAATTTCTGAGTAAATTTCTGAGCTTATTTCTTTTTCAGTATTTTCAATTATTTCCTTTGAAGTTTCAAAATCTTCAATTCCTGAGGCAATAGTTTGAGTTATATCTTTTTTGCTGTTTTTTTCTAACAATGGTTTGCTGACTTCTTTTGTTTCATTTTGAGCAGTGAATTCCGAGTCTCTTGAATCCATTGAAGCAAAATAGTAGCCTGAAAAAAAAGCAATTAAAATGATTGCTGCAGATGCTGCTGCCCAAAACAAATAATTCTTTCGAGGAAATGGTTTTCCTGAAAGCTCATTATCTAACTTTGACCATGCATCAGATGGAGCTTTTTCTTTATACCCAGAAAGGTAGTCGGAAAACAATTTGTCGATATTTTTTTTGTCCTTCAGCATCATGCTTTTTTAATCTCCATATAAAAATATTTTCTTACTTTATTTTGCAAAATTGCCCTTGCCCTGGAAAGATTTGATTTTGAAGTACCTTCTGAAATATTCAACTTTTTACTAATTTCTTTATGTGAATATCCTTCAATAGCATACATGTTAAAAACCATACGATATTTTGGCGATAAATCTTGTATCAATTTTATCAAATCTTTCGACGAAAGATGATTAATTACGTTTTCTCTATCAATATCTTCAATATTTTCTGATAAATCTGTTACAGGTGTTAAATAATATTGTTTTCGATATCGCTCGAGAGCAGTGTTTATAATTATCTTTTTCATCCAGGAAAACAAAGAACTCTTATGTTTAAAAGTTGAAATATTATTATAAACCTTCATAAAACCTTCATGTAAAACATCTTCAGCTTCATCACGGTTTTTTGAATAATATAAACAAATCCCAAACAAATCATCAGAAAACAAATCATATAATTTTTTTTGTGCCTTTCGTTTACCGGAAATGCACCCCTTAATGATTTCTACGATCTGAATATTATCCACTTTTTCTCTAACTTCTACATACCAAAACTACTAATTAATATTTTTATTTTCTTTTCAATACTTAATTAATTAGATGATGAAAGTATCAAATAGGTTGCTTTTTTGAAGTTCAATTGAATGTTTTGATTTTCTTTTTAAAAACGCAACCTTTTTTCAATTCTACTCATCTAAGTAAGAAATCGGGTAATTGATAATTCAAAATGAAACAAATGATAGGATTAATATGTAAATTTAAAAATGTAATTCTTCTTAGGAAATACTCAAAAATACTTTATATAATACTTTTATTATTGTTTTTCATTTTGCTATTCGCTGTAGAGAACTTAATGAAAATAACACTTGTTCCATAAATTTATGGTAAGCTATGTGATCTGTTTTGTAAAGAAAATATTGAGCCACAGATTCACAGATAGAGTTGAAAAATTCAAATTATATAATGCATCTACATATTAATTGAGATCATTTTAATTTTTCCTTCCACCAACTTTACTCAAAACCGGAAATAAAAATTCTAAATTTAAAAAATCTAAAATCCTATTCTTCAATATAGAATTTCCATGCACAATACCATTCTTCGGGATGTGAGTCGGGTGGGCAAGCGATACATTTGGTTTTAATTCGCTTGTCAATTGCTTCCGCAAAACTCGAATATTCAACTAAACCACCTGATTTACATGGATAATCATCAAGGCCTTTTCGTTTTCGCGAGCTTTGAACACGGCAATCGTTCATTTGAAAAATAAAACTATTTGGTGTTTCATCACTAATCGATTGTTTGTTCACTGTTGCATAAAGTCGAAAATTTAAAGCTTTTTTTAATCCTTCAAGTCCTGAATTTTCTGGAAGATCCAAAAATCGTTTTATCGACCAGGCCTCAAAAGGTGAAAAATATCCCCAGCTCGTATCGTTGCAACGTTTTGCATCGAACATTCCTTTTGTAAATTCAACTGCCTGAAACCAAACTCCATCATTAGCAAGCCAATTAACTGCCGATGCTTCTTTTAGTTTTTCAAGATTTTCTTTCGGTAAGTCAAGCAAAGGTTTTGGAATATCATCATCCATTTCGAAACCGAGAGTTTTAGAAAGCCGCTTCATTTGAATTGCCATGCTTCTTGAATATGCCTCGTCCAGAATATCAAAAGCTTTTTCGCGGCCAAATTGATGTTGCACCTCAGAAAACCAAATTGCGTGATGCATCATTGTTCGGTGAAAAAAATCCATAATAAGCCGAACTGTTTCTTTTTGAGTTAAATCTTTTTGTGAATTTATTTTATCATTCATAATTAATAATTGTTTTTGATTTTTCAACAGCATCTTTTAACAATGCAAAATTAATTTTATGTGGGATGTTATTTTTATTCAGAAAATTAACAAAATTTAAAGTGTTAAGATTTCCGAGAAGTTCTTTTCCTGTCATCGGGCAGCCTCCCAGCCCGCCAATTACCGTGTCAAAACGCTTACAGCCGGAACTGTAGGCGGATTCTATTTTTTCAATCCAATCATCTGGCTTAGAATGTAGATGAAAGCCAAATTCAATTTCCGGAAATTCTTTTATAACAAATGAAAAAACTTCATGAATTTGTGAGGGTATTGAATTACCGAGAATATCGGAAAAAGGAATTGTTTTTATTCCGATATCAATTAATTTTTCGACCCATTCAAAAATAATATCAAAATTCCATGGGTCACCATAAGGGTTTCCAAAACCCATTGCAATATAAACGATTAAGTTCTTTTTTCGTTTTTCGCAAATGTTTTTTAATTCATAAATTGTTTTAAAAGAATTATGAAAATTTGAATTAATATTATATTTTAAAAATGTCGGTGAAATAGAAAAAGGAAATATCAGGGAGCTAATTTCATCAAATTCGGAAGCTTCTTCACCTCCTTTTTTATTCGCAACCAAAACCAATAATTTTGATTTTGTATGAGTTAAATTTAATAATTTGATTACTTGAGCTGTATCACTCAATTGGGGAATTGCTTTTTCAGAAACAAAACTTCCAATATCTACCGCATCGAAACCGATTTTTAAAATGGAGTTAATATAATCAGCTTTGATTTTTGTTGGGATGAAATTTTTTAATCCCTGTATCCCATCTCGTGGCGATTCAATTATTTTAAGAGACACAATTATTTACACATTCATTTCAGGAATATCTCCCTCGACAATCAATTTACCTGTTGTTGCGGCTTTTATTTCATCAACCGAAACTCCGGGTGCCCTCTCGAGGAGCTTAAAACCATCGTCAGTTACTTCAATTACAGCAAGGTCGGTAACAATTTTCTTAACACAACTAACTCCCGTCAGAGGTAATGTGCATTCGGGAATAAGTTTTGAATTACCCTTACGGTCTGTATGGGTTGTTGCTACAATAATATTTTTTGCTGCTGCAACCAAATCCATTGCACCACCCATTCCCTTTACCATTTTCCCGGGAATTTTCCAACTTGAAATATCTCCGTTTTCGGAAACTTCAAAAGCACCAAGTACAGTCAGATCAACATGTCCTCCACGAATCATCCCAAAACTTGTCGCTGAATCGAAGAAAGCTCCTCCTTCTAAAACGGTTACAGTTTGTTTTCCGGCATTAATCAGATCGGCATCGGCTTTTCCTTTTTCGGGAAACGGGCCAATTCCGAGTAATCCGTTTTCAGATTGAAGTGTAACATTCATACCTTCCGGTATGTAATTTGCAACAAGAGTAGGAATCCCAATTCCAAGGTTTACATAATAACCGTCTTTTAACTCTTGTGCTATTCTTTTTGCAATTCCATTTTTATCTAAAGCCATGATTTTCGTTTTTTAATGTTACTGTTCTGTAATAAATTCAATCCGTTTTTCATAGTCAGTTCCCTTGAATATTTTTTGAATAAAAATACCGGGAGTATGAATTTGATTCGGCTCAAGCTCACCAACAGGAACTAATTCTTCTACTTCAGCAATTGTAATTTTTCCGGCTGAGGCCATCATATTATTAAAATTATTTGCCGTATGACGATAAATAAGATTTCCGTTTTCATCTCCTTTCCAAGCTTTTACAATTGCATAATCAGCAGTCATCCCTAATTCCATAACATGAGGTTTTCCGTTGAATTCTCTGATTTCTTTGTCGCCTTGAACTTCGGTTCCAAATCCGGCCGGAACAAAGAAAGCCGGAATTCCAAAACCACCGGCACGAATTCTTTCGGCTAAAGTGCCCTGAGGAATTAATTCAACTTCTAATTCGCCGCTTAATAATTGACGTTCAAATTCTTTATTTTCGCCAACATAGGAGGCAATCATTTTTTTCATTTGATGTTTTCGCAATAGCAAACCTAATCCGAATTCATCAACACCTGCATTGTTGGAAATACAAATTAGGTTTTGTATATTATTATCAACCAAAGCATTGATGCAATTTTCGGGTATCCCGCATAAGCCGAAACCACCAAACATTATTGTTGAGCCATCTTTTATTTCTTTGACAGCTTCTTCTGCATTTTTTACAACTTTACTCATATTTTTTTATTTTAATCATCTAACAACCTATATATCTTGAAATAACTAATCTTTGGATTTCTGAAGTACCTTCGCCAATTTGTAATAATCGTTGATCCCGATAAAATCGTTCGACATCGTAATCTTTCATAAGCCCGTAACCTCCATGAATTTGAACTGCCTCATCAGCAACCTGTTTTGCTATTTCAGAACAATACAATTTCGACATCGCAGCTTCTTTTGCAAATGCTTTATTATTGTCTTTTAGCCAACAAGCTTTATATAATAAATTTCTTGCAAGTTCAATTTTTGTTGCCATATCGGCAAGCTTGAAAGCATTGATTTGAAATTTACAAATTGGTTTACCAAATTGCTTTCGTTCTTGCGAATATTTAAGTGCCAACTCAAATGCACCCTGAGCACATCCAAGACCCATAGCAGCAATTGATAGCCTTCCGTTGTCGAGAGTACTCAACATAATTTTTGAACCCTGCCCTACTTTCCCAAGTAAATTTTCTTCGGGAACTTTGCATTCATCTAAATATAATTCGGCAGTATCGGAAGCACGCCACATCATTTTGTTGTGCATAGAAACGGTTTTAAAACCGGGAGTTCCTTTCTCTACAATTATTGTTGTAAATTCTTTTTTGCCATCTTTTTCGCCTGTAACACTCTGAATTGTTGAGCCAAGAGAAATTTCTGAGGCACCATTTGTTATAAAAATTTTAGAACCGTCAATTATCCATTCTCCGTTTACGAGCTTTGCTTTAGTTTTTGTTCCTCTGGAATCGGAACCAGCTTCGGGTTCGGTGAGGCCAAAACCCCATAAACCTTTACCGGTACAGAGCTGCGGAAGATATTTTAGTTTCTGCTCTTCCGTACCATAATAATAAATCGGGCCTATTCCGAGTGAATTTTGTGCAGCAAGGGTTGCAGCCTGCGATCCGTCAATTCTTGCAATTTCTTCAACAGCAATAATGTAAGATAAAACATCAAGGCCTTGTCCTCCATATTTTTCCGGTAAATACATTCCGAAAAGGCCAAGCTCACCAATTTTTTCGGTTAATTCATAAGAAAACTCAGCTTTTTCGTCAAGTTCTTGTGCAATTGGTTTTATTTCTCTTTCGGCAAAATCTCTTACAGTTTCTCTAATAAGTTGTTGTTCTTCGGTTAATTCAAAATCCATATTTTAAATATTTTGATTGATTTTATTATTGGTTTTTAATATTAAAATTATTCTATTTCGATCAAGGGGGCACCAGCATCAACCATTTGGTCTAATTCCACAAGAATTTTATTTACTACAGTATCTTTTTTAGAAACTATATTGTTTTCCATTTTCATAGCATCAATAACCATAACAACATCACCTTTACTGATTTTGTCTCCTTCTTTAACATTGATTTTAAAAATCCTCCCGGGAATTGGTGAAACAATGCCGGTTTCTTCATCGGTTAAAACATTATCATCCTCGTTTATTGCTATTTCGCCATCAAGCAGATCATTTCGCTTTAGCAAAAAATCATCACCGTTTATATTAACTTTTGTCATTGAGTCTTTTGATCCGGAAAATAAAGCAAAATAATTTTCTTTGTTGAGTTTGAAATCTATTTCACCTTTGTCAATCCACATAATTTCAGTTGAATAGGGTTTCTTAAGCAATTCAAATTCATAATTATTATCATCAATTTTATTAATGTTCACTTGATAATTTTCATCATTATAAAAAACTTCAATACTCATTCGATTTCTCCAATAACCAATAGAATTCCAAATACTTTCAGATTTTTCAGATTTTTCTTCAAAATCTATTTTCCCACTGTTTAATGAATAAAGCACAAATGCAATCATTGCAACAGGATATTCTACTTTGTCTTTCTTATATGAATTCCTATTAGGTGTTTGATTATCTTTCACGTTTCCTGATGTTTTCGTTACTATATTATTTTGCGATTTAACTTTCTCAAGTTCTTCTTCAAATCTTGTTTTTGCAAGCCCTGATTTATAATCTCTGTATTGGTTTTCGTGCATTGCAAATTCAAACAATTCCTCTTCATTTTCGCCAACGTCCCAATTTTTTTCTTTCATTTCCTGTCGAAATTTATCTAACTGATCGGGATAAGCATCTTGAGGAACTCCGGTATAAAACTTTTTTCCTTTTTCTTTGGCAAGTTCAATAATTTCAGGTGCCAATATTCCCGGAAGTTGACCGGCTTTGCCAAGAATCATGTTCCATGTGTTTTCATCCATCATCGAATAGCGTTCTTCTCCTTTAGCAAGCTGTACGATATTTAACAATGCAACATTTTTAACATACTGACTGAAAGGAGTTACCAATGGAGGATATCCAAGCTTGGGCCAAACAAAAGCCACTTCATCAAAAAGCTTAACAAGCAATTCATCTTCTGTAATTTCAGCTTGATTATTGGTTTTAAGAGAATAATTTATTCCATCATGCACACCTTTCAAATCGGCCATTAAACTCCCCATCATACCGCCCGGAAGTCCTGACTGAACCATTAAAGACGAAAGAAATCTGTTTTTCGGATTTATAAAATATCCGAGAAAATCATCAATAAAACTTTGAGTCAGTGCCCGAGCCTCCATGTAGGCTTTCATGTTTATATCAGGCACATCAAAGCCGGCATCTTTAAGCATAGCATGAATTGTGATTACGTCAGGATGAACCATTCCCCATGAAAGCGGCTCCATTGCCACATCAATATAATCAGCTCCCGCTTTTGCAACTTCCAGAGTTGAAGCTACTGAAAAACCCGGCCCTGAATGTCCATGATATTGAACAATAATGTGTGGATATTTATCTTTAATAGCTTTTACTAATTTTCCCAGAGTAACAGGCCTACCAACACCGGCCATATCTTTTAGGCAAATTTCATCGGTGCCATATTCAACAGCTTTATCAACCACTTTCATGTAATATTCAACACTATGTATTTTTGAGTGGGTGATACTTAGCGCAACCTGCGAAATCATTCCTGCTTCTTTAGCATATTTTATTGAAAGTTCCAGATTACGGGGATCGTTTAATCCACAAAAAGATCTTGCAATATCAACACCTTGAGCTTTTTTTACTTTATACATTAATTTTCGGACATCGGCAGGAACCGGAAACATACGAATTCCATTTAATGCCCTTTCTAACATATGGGTTTGAATACCAGCTTCGTTAAAAGGTTTAGTCCATTGTCGAACAGCATTATTAGGGTTTTCACCATAAAGAAGGTTAACCTGCTCAAAGGCACCACCATTGGTTTCAATTCTATCAAAACAACCCATTTCGATAATTACCGGTGCAATTTTTATCAATTGATCGACTCTGGGAACATATTTCCCTGAGGATTGCCACATATCGCGAAACAATAAGCTAAATTTAATTGGTCGTTTTTGCATTTAATATTTATTTGATAAACTCATAAGTTTAAATATAGAAAAAAGTACAAATATATTATTTTACTGAAAACATTTGGTTAAAACCTGTAATTTTTCCTTCAATTATTATGGAAAAACTTAGTGTTTTCATAGTTTAATACTGATTAATTCTGAGAATTTATAGAAATTTTATGATAAAGGGATTCTGTCTATTAGATTTTCAAAGCTTACAGCTTTAAAAAATAAAATGTTTCACATAAGAATAAAAGGGATATAAAATATTTTTTTTTAATTTTGAAAAAAATCTATAATTTAAAAATAAAACCTTTTTTAAATGAAAACTGCAATAATATATATGAGTAAGCATGGATCAACCGAAAAAATGGTTGAAATGCTTAAAGTCAGGCTAATTAATTCGGATATAGATGTTATAAATTTAAAGAAGCAAAAATCGCCTGATATTTCAAAATATGAAAATATAATAATTGGAGGTTCTATCCATGTTGGTAAAATACAAAATAGAATTACAAAACTCATTGAAAAAAACATAAATATTCTTCTTAATAAGAAAGTTGCATTGTTTTTATGTTGCATGTATGAAAATGAAAAAAGAATTGAACAATTTAATAATTCATTTCCCGAAAATTTAAGAAATCATTCCTCGGCAAACGGGCTTTTTGGTGGAGAATTTGTATTTGAGAAAATGAATTTTCTTGAAAGAGCTATTGTAAAAAAAGTATCGGAATATTCTTGTACGGTTTCAAAAATTGATGAAAAAGCAATTGATGAATTTGTTGAGAAATTTCAAAAATAAATCTTTTTTTAACAAATTTGCTGGTGGTTATTATTTTTAATGAGGATTAAAATCCGGTAGGCCTTAATTATTTTTCCAATAAAAAGTTTCAATCAGGTGGTCAATATCAGAAATTATATATTCAATTACAGGAGCTAAGGAATCATTATTGGGAGTTGTGTGAAAATATAAGGCTCCTCTGACAAAATGATTTAAACTGTCGGTAAGATAAAATTGATAAGGAGATGCAGCTCCAACTCCCTGAATATTATATACCAAACCATAAACATTATTTTCTTTTATGTTTACTACTTTGTTTTTAATAGAACTTGCTTTCGGGATATGTTTTAAAACAAGTTTTCTTGAATCTTCTAAGTATTTGTTTAAATTATTATCAATCTTTTTGTAAGAAAGATGTATTCGTCCTTTAAAGTTAGGGTAATCAATATTAATCCAATATTTTTGATTTGGAGCGTGAGGGTCAGATAAAATTTTTGAAAAAGCAGGGTATTCGAATGCGTAAGGAAAAATCGTATCTAATAAAACGTAATTTTTCTCAGGTGTTTCAATTCTAAAATAACCTCTTGGTTTTGGAATATAGTCGCCTCCACATGAATTAAATAACAAAAGCAATACAATCCCCAGAAATAATAAATTAAGGTACTTTTGGAGGTTTTTTTTTATAAAACTTGAATCATTTTTCATTTATTCCCCTGATTTTGTTTTTTTCTAAAATCTTTACTTTAATTTGTTGTATCCTTCTATTATCAACGGCTTCAATTTCAAATATAAAGTTTTGAAATTTTATAATAGATGATTTTTGCGGGATTTCACCTTCAATTTCAAGTATTAATCCGGCAAGTGTATCGGATTCACCTTTTATTTCTTCAAATGTTTTGCTGTCGATGCCTGTAATTTTACAAAAATCGTTCAGTAGTGTTTTCCCTTCAAAGATAAAATTATTTTCATCTAATTTTGAATTTATATTTTCATCCTTTGAATAATCAAATTCATCATTTATTTCACCAACAATTTCCTCAATTATATCTTCAAGTGTAACAATTCCCGAAACTCCTCCATACTCATCAACAACAATTGCTAAGTGTATCTTTTTCTCTTGAAATTCATGCAATAAATCGTTAATCATTTTACTTTCCGGCACAAAAAAAGCTTTCCGAACAAGACTTTGCCATTGAAAATCTTTGTTTTCTTTTAAATGTGGAAGGAGATCTTTTGCATATAAAATTCCTTTTATATTATCGAAAGTTTCTGAAAAAACAGGAATTCGTGAATATCCGGAAGAAATTATTGTTTCGATTAAATTATCAAACTTTGTAATATTATCAATTGCAGTAACATCAACCCGTGCTTTCATAATTTCTTTAACACCAATATCCCCAAACTTTACAACTCCTTTCAACATTTTCTTCTCCTCATCTGGGGTGGTTTCATCCGAGGTAATATCAATGGCTTTCGAGAGCTCGCTCATCGAAATATTGTGACTTTTTCGTTTAATTCGTTTATCTATCAAATTTGTAGAATTAACTAATAATGAGCTAATAGGGTAAAAAAAACTTCTCAGAATCAGGATTGGTTTTACCATCAAATAAGCAAATTTCAATGGATATTGGGTAGCATAAATCTTTGGAATTATTTCACCGAAAAGCAAAATCAAGGATGTTACAATAACAACCTGAAAAACAAAAGTAATGATTGAGTATTCAGAAAAACTAAAAAGGGAGTTTGTTATAAAAGTTGATAAAATTACAATGGCAACATTTACAAAATTATTAGAAATCAAAATTGTAGCCAATAATCTTTTTGGTTTCTCAAACAATTGAATTATCTGTTTGTTTTTTTTTGAACTCTCCGAATAAAGATGTTCTAATTGTGATGGCGAAAGGGAGAAAAAAGCAATTTCAGAACCTGAGATCATTGCAGAACAAAAAAGTAAAAGCACCATTATTATAAGGCTAATAATTATGCCTGATGAAAGTAGGTAAATTGACAGATTTAGAAAAGTAAATGCTATCGGTAAATAAGGTTCTATATCAGTTTCTAACAATCTATAAGAATTAAATTCTACAGAAAAAACAATCTTTTTTCAGACCGTAAAATTACAAAAATTATAACTTATAAAACTTTAAACAAATATCATAAAATGAGTTATTAAAACATTTGTTTAAAGTTTTATTATAGTTATTTGTAAATGTGAATTTTGAATTTCTTCAAATCAATGAATAGTAATTTTACTGTCAAAAAATAATATAAATTAATTCAAAATTTTAATTCATTTAGAAAGGTAAATCATCTTCCGGTCCAGATTGTTCGGGTATGGGGGCATTCTCTATATCATCATATTCCGATTTAGTTTGCTCCTTACGCCCTAATTTAAGAATTTTATCGGCAACTATTTCGGTTATATATTTCTTGTTACCGTCTTTATCGTCATAGGATCGAGTTTTTACTTTACCCTCCACATAAACCTGATCACCTTTAATTAGGTTTTTTTCTGCAAGCCATCTCCAAAGTACAACATTGTGCCAATCGGTTTGATCAATCCAATTACCCTCTTTGTTTTTATAGCTTTCTGTTGTAGCCATTGAAACTGTGGCTTTTTTAACTCCGTTTTCAAAAGTTATTACTTCCGGGTCTTTTCCAAGAAACCCAACTAAAATTACTTTATTAATTCCTGCCATAATATTTTGTTGTTAATAAGTTTATAATAATACAAAAATAGAAAAAAACTAATTAAAGTCAAAAAAAATAAAATTATTATAATGAATAAGAAAAAGATTTTTTTGATAAAGATTGTTGCCAAATAAGTGCATTAAATTTTAAAAAATATTAATTTTAAGTGTTTATTGTATGTTGAAAAGTCCGGTTTTCGTTAATATTAGGATGTGTTTATAAGCAGTTTCAATTTTTTTTTTAAAAAATATTAACAATTTATTAACTTTTGAAAACAATTTTAAAACAAATCTTGGCATTGTTAAAATACTGTATTACAGTAATAAACAGCATTGTGCTTTTTAAAAACATTCTGTAATTTTTCAGAAAATGTTGATAAATAAGGATTTTTTTTTTTTTTTTTTTTAGGTTTTAAAAAAAAGCTTATTTTTGCAATCCAATTATTAATGTAATTATCAATTAATTAAAAAAAGAAAACCATGACAAAAGCAGAAATTATAGCAGACATTGCTAATAAAACTGGAGTTGAAAAGGTTGCAGTTCAGGCAACTGTAGAAGCCTTTATGGAATCGGTAAAAGGTGCCATGATTAATGGAGAAAATGTTTATCTAAGAGGCTTTGGAAGCTACGTGATTAAGAAAAGAGCACAAAAAACAGGGAGAAACATTTCAAAGAACACCACAATTATTATTCCTGCTCATAACATTCCTTCTTTCAAACCTGCAAAAACATTTGTGAACGAAGTAAAAAATAAAGTTAAGTAGGAAATGCCAAGCGGGAAAAAGAGAAAAAGACATAAAATGTCAACTCATAAGCGCAAAAAACGCTTAAGAAAAAACAGACATAAAAAGAAATAATATTTCTTTAATCGCATTTTGTTAAAAAATTTAATTATTACGTGATGCCAGATAGTACAAGGTATCACGTAGTAATTTTTTGCGTAAAAATCTTACAACTACCTCTTCCCAGTTGATTATTGATGAGATGATTCAATAATAGAAAGAATGAAATAAAGGTATTGGAGTGGATAAGGAGTTAATTATTAATTCAAATTCTTCGGAAGTTAATATAGCTTTGCTTGAAGAAAAGTTATTGGTTGAGCTACATAAAGAAAAAACCAATACGAGATTTGCCGTTGGTGATATTTATCTTGGAAAGGTAAAAAAATTACTTCCTGGTTTAAATGCTGCATTTGTAAACGTGGGGTATGAGAAAGATGCATTTCTGCACTATCTTGATTTAGGTCCTCAAATAAATTCCCTAAAAAAGTTTACTAAGATTTCAATGTCAAAATCATTAAAAAATATTTCCATTGAGAAATTTATTTTAATGAAGGACATCGAAAAAACAGGGAAAATAACTGAAATTCTCAGCACAAATTCCCAAATTTTAGTCCAAATTGCTAAAGAACCAATTTCGACAAAGGGCCCAAGAATATCTTCAGAAATTTCCTTAGCAGGCAGATATCTTATTTTAGTGCCATTTTCAAACAAGATTTTTATTTCTCAAAAAATTAAAAATGTTGATGAAAGAAACCGCCTGAAAAGATTAATCCAGAGCATTAAACCAAATAACTTCGGAGTCATTATTCGTACAATTGCTGAAAACAAACGTGTTGCTGATTTGGATATTGATTTACGTAATTTAATTGAGAAATGGAATAATCTATCTAAGAAATTAGAAGATGCAATTGCGCCTACAAGAATTGTCAGCGAGCTTGATAGAACGGCAGTAATATTACGAGATATGCTGAATGAATCGTTCAATGGTATTGTTGTTGATACCCCTATTTTGTACGAGGAAACAAAAAATTATCTTTCGACTATTGCACCACAAAAGATTGATATAGTTAAATTATATAAGGGGAAAGCACCAATTTTTGAGTACTATGGGATAGAGAAGCAAATTAAGCATTCTTTTGGAAGAAATGTAACAATAAAAAGTGGTGTTTACTTAATTATTGAACATACAGAAGCATTACATGTCATTGATGTAAACAGTGGCCACAGGGTTAATAAAAAGAACGATCAGGAAATGAACGCTTTGGAAACAAACCTTGAGGCAGCAAGCGAAATAGCTCGCCAGCTTAGATTAAGAGATATGGGTGGGATAGTTGTTATTGATTTTGTGGACATGCTTGAAGGTAAACACAGAAGAGAATTATACCAAAAGATTAAGGACGAAATGTCTAAAGACAGAGCAAGACATTCAATTCTTCCACCGAGTAAATTCGGCTTAGTGCAAATCACAAGACAGCGTGTCAGGCCTGAAATGAATATGGATATAATTGAAAAGTGTCCTTGTTGTAATGGAAGCGGTGAAATTAAACCAAGCATTCTTCTGGCTGATGAAATTGAAAGTAACATAAAATATCTGCTTCGGGATCAAAATGAAAAGAAGATTTCAATTACTTTTCATCCATTTCTTTTTGCTTATTTTACAAAAGGAATTTTTTCAATTCGTGTTAAATGGTTTTTTAAGTACAAAAAATGGATTTGTCTTCAACCAATGCCATCTTACGATTTTATAGAATATCATATTTTCAACAAGAATAATGAAGAAATAAAACTTTAGAGTTTTTTTTCTTATTTTTGCCCAATGGAAATAGTAGTTAGCGGAATAAGGCCAACCGGAAATTTACATTTGGGAAATTATTTCGGTGCAATCAAAAATTTTATTAAAATGCAAAAAGAAAATAAATGTTATTTTTTTATTGCAGATTATCACTCATTAACAACCCACCCAACTCCAAATGATTTACATGGAAATGTAAAACAGGTTTTGGTCGAATACTTGGCGGCAGGCCTTGATCCCGATATATCAACAATTTACATACAAAGTGATGTACCTGAAATTGTTGAATTATATCTCTTGCTGAACATGAATGCTTATCTCGGTGAATTGGAGAGATGTACTTCATTTAAAGAAAAAGTCAGAAAACATCCTGAAAATGTTAATGCAGGATTATTGACATACCCTACTTTGATGGCTGCTGATGTAATTATTCATAAGGCCTCAAAAGTTCCTGTCGGAAAGGATCAGGAGCAAAATCTTGAGATGATGCGAACATTCGCCCGAAGATTTAACAGAATATATAAAACCGATTTTTTCCCAATTCCGTCTGCATATAATTTCGGAAAAGCACTTGTAAAAATTCCGGGGTTGAATGGTGTTGGAAAAATGGGAAAATCTGAAGAGGAAGGAAATGCACTCTTTTTGGCGGATAATGAAAAAGTAATCAGAAAGAAAGTTATGAGAGCGGTTACAGATAGCGGCCCTATTGAAATGAATCAGGAAAAGCCCGAACCAATAAAAAATCTTTTTACTCTACTCGAAGTAGTTTCTTCTCCTGATGTTGTTGCTCATTTTAATGAACTTTATAACAAATGTGAAATCAGATACGGAGACTTGAAAAAGCAGTTGGCTGAGGATATGGTTGAGTTTTGTCACCCTTTTAAAGAAAAAATTGAAGAGCTTTCAAAAAATAATAATTATTTGAGAAAAGTTGTGAAAATGGGGGCAGAAAAAGCCAGAGAAAGTGCTTCGAAAACTATTAAAGAAGTCAGAGAGATTATAGGATTTAAAGAATTTTAATAATAAAAATAAATACCGACATGACATCATCAACGACAGTCTATTATTTATTAAAACTTGGAGTAATTATTTTCCTTTTACCGTTTCTTTACGATTTTGTTTTAACCATTGATTTTGAAGGTAACTTCCCAACTTATTTTGTTCAAGGCGTAGTAATAGTATTATTTTTAATAATATTTGCAATAATTATTATTATCAATAATGATAATTTTAACTTATTTGGATTTTTCCTGGTTTTTATTGCAAGCGCCTATAAAACATTGTTCTTTTTATTTGTAGCACAAGATTTCTCTGCAATTCCGATCTATTTTTTCCTTCTAATAGTATCCATATATTTTATGACAAAATCGAATAGAAAGAAACGGAAACAAGGAATAATATATTAAGCAATTTAATGTCGGACCCAATTCAAATTTCTCAAAGAACCGAAAAAACGGTTTTAATAGGTTTAATTACTAAAAATCAGAATGAAGAAAGAGTTAATGAATATCTTAACGAGCTTGCTTTTCTTGTTGAAACTGCCGGTGGTATTATCGTAAAAAAGTTTATTCAAAAGCTTAATTTGCCTGATAAACGTTTTTTTGTCGGTTCGGGAAAACTTGAAGAAATTAAAAATTTTATTGAGAATGAGGAAATTGATCTTGTGGTTTTTGATGATGAGTTATCTCCTTCACAATTACGAAACATTGAAAGAATTTTGTCGTGTAAGATTTTAGACCGAAATAATCTGATACTTGATATTTTTGCAAAACGTGCCAGAACCGCTCATGCTAAAACACAGGTTGAGCTTGCACAATATGAATATCTTCTCCCACGACTGATTCGTATGTGGACACATCTTGAACGACAACGTGGAGGTATTGGAATGAGAGGCCCCGGTGAAACTGAAATTGAAACTGACCGAAGAATTATCAGAGATAAAATAGCACTACTTAAAAAAAAACTTGTTCAAATTGATAAGCAAAAAGCTACCCAACGAAAAAATCGGGGAAAACTAATTCGTGTTGCACTTGTAGGATATACAAATGTTGGAAAATCAACTTTGATGAACTTGCTAAGCAAATCGAAAATATTTGCTGAAAACAAATTATTTGCAACTCTTGATACAACAGTCAGAAAAGTGGTTATTAAAAATCTTCCATTCTTACTTTCCGACACAGTCGGTTTTATCAGAAAGCTTCCTCACCACCTCGTTGAATCTTTTAAATCAACTTTAGATGAAACAAGGGAAGCTGATATTTTGATTCATATTGTTGATATTTCTCACATTGATTTTGAGGAACAAATAAATGTAGTTAATTCCACACTTGCGGATATTGGGGCTAATAACAAACCTACAATAATTGTTTTCAACAAAATTGATGCCTATTCTTTTGTTGAAAAACAACTTGATGATCTTACGCCAATTACAAAAGAAAACTTTAGCTTAGATGATTTAAAAAAATCATGGATGGCTAAAATTAACTCACCTTGTATTTTTATTTCCGCAACGAAAAAAAATAACATTGAAGAATTAAAGGAATTATTATATGATGAAGTAAAAAGAATTCATATAAAAAGATATCCTTTCAATGATTTTTTATATGAGCTTTATTCAGAAGACTGAAAACAATTGAATAAATTTGTTGTTTAAATAATTCATTCAATTAATGAAAAAATTTCACTTACTATTACTCTCGGTTTTATCAGGACTTTTATTTACAATAGGATGGCCCGTTAACGGTTTTCCCGGTTTTTTGTTTGTAGCATTTGTTCCATTGCTTTTTATTGAGGATTATGTTTCAAAAAACAAAAATAGTTTTAGTAAATTTTCTGTGTTTTTTTATGTTTATCCTGCATTTTTTATTTGGAACCTATTAACAACCTATTGGATAGTTTATTCAACCGGAGTTGGAATGATTTTAGCAGTTGCTGCGAATTCCTTTTTTATGGCAATTTGTTTTTATTTTTATCATTTTACAAAACGAGTTTTATATACTGATAAACAAGCATATTTTGTTTTAATATTTTATTGGATTTGCTTTGAATATCTTCATCTCGACTGGGATTTATCCTGGACTTGGCTGCACCTTGGAAACGGTTTTGCTTCTTATCATAAATGGATTCAATGGTATGAATTCACAGGAGCATTCGGAGGTACATTTTGGGTGATTATTGTTAATATTTTCATTTATAAACTTTTGTTGAAACTTAAAGCCCTATCAGACAAAAAGAGCATTATTATTTCGTCATCTATTGTTGTTTCATTAATTCTTGTTCCACTAATTATTTCTTTTATAATTTATTATACTTATGATGAAAACCCAAAAACCGTTGAAGTTGTGGCTATTCAACCAAATATTGACCCATATAATGAACAATATGATATTTTACCTGAAGAAGCAATTCATAGGATATTAAACTTAACAAGAGAAGAGGTTGATAGTTTGACCGATTTCGTTATTGCACCCGAATCATCGATTCAACCGAATTATAATATTGGTGAAAGGATTTGGGAAAGTGAGATTCAATATTTTCGAAGTATTGACAGCCTCGAAGTTTTTGTTAATAATTTTCCCGATCTGACTTTTGTCATTGGAGCTTCAACACGTAAAATATATAATGAAAATGAAAAAATATCTTCAACAGCAAGAAAATTTATTGATTCCGAAAAATATTACGATGCTTATAATACGGCAGTTTTCATTGAAACTTCAAAGCCACTTGAATTATATCATAAATCAAAATTAACCCCGGGAGTTGAAAAAATGCCATTTCCTAAATTATTAAAACCCTTAGAAAGTTTTGCTATTGATTTAGGTGGAACAATTGGTAGTCTGGGAATTGATACCGAACCCAAAGTTTATAATTCATTAAACGATTCAATTAAAATTGCTGCAATAATTTGCTATGAATCGGTTTATGGTGAGTTTGTTACAGAATTTGTAAAAAATGGTGCAAATATAATATTTGTAATTACGAATGATGGTTGGTGGGGAAATACTCCGGGACACAAGCAGCATTTATCATTCTCGGTTCTGCGGGCTGTTGAAACCAGACGAAGTATAGCAAGGTCGGCAAATACGGGTATTTCAGCCTTTATTAACCAACGTGGTGATGTGTTGGAAGAAACAAAATATTGGGTTGGTGACGTAATTAAGCATGAATTATCTCTTAATTCAAAGAAAACGGTTTATGTAAATTATGGTGATTATATAGGAAGGATTTGTGGATTGCTATCGGCATTGTTTCTTTTGATAAGCATTTCGATGAGTTTTGTAAAACGAAAAAATATCTGACTGAAAAGTTGATATTCATTGTTTATGTTAAGTTGTCAATAAAATAAATGATTAATTGTTATATTGTTTTATGAAAACAAATATCTTATATCATGGTGATTGCATAAAGATTTTAAGAGAGAAAATATTTCCCGAATCAATTCCTGTAGTTTATGCCGATCCACCTTATAATCTTTCCGGGAAAGCTTTAAATTTAAAAAACAATACAACAGGTGGCCCTTTTTATAAAATGAATGAAAAATGGGATACTTTTAATTATAATGATTATCTTGATTTTACAAATAAATGGATATCCGAAATAAAAAACATTCTTCTTCCAAACGGAAGCTTATTTGTTTCTTGTACTCAACATAATATTGCCGAAATTATAACTTCTGCAAAAGATTTGGGATTAAAATTGAATAATATTATTACATGGTATAAAACTAATGCAATGCCAAATATAACTAAACGAACATTCACTCATTCAACCGAATATGTTTGCTGGTTTGTAAAAGGTAAAAATTGGATATTTAACTACGAAGCTGTAAAACAATTTAATCCTAATAAAACAAAAGATGGTAAGAATAAGCAAATGAGGGATTTTTTAGATTTTATTGAAATTCCTATTGTTCAGGGAAAAGAAAGGTTTCGTGGTGAAGAGGGACGAGCAATACACCCTACTCAAAAACCTGAAGTTTTGCTTGATTTGATAATCAGGGCATCATCAAACCATGATGATATTGTTCTTGATCCATTTTTAGGTACGGGTACAACAACCTATGTAGCAGCTAAATTGCAAAGAAAATGGATAGGAATTGAACAGAATGATGAATATTTTAAAATATCACAAAAACGAATGGAACAAATTAATCCCAGTATTTTTTAAAATAATCAACTAATTCTTTTTCCTTCTCTTTTCCAAGTTTATACCATTTTTTATCTGTAACAGCGCCTTCAAGTCTAAATAAAAAATAAATACATGATTGAGGAAAAGCAGCTTTAATTTTAGTAAAAGCCTCTCTGCTTCCAATTTCTATCAATTGGTCGGCATTATAAATATTTACATCATTAAGTTTACGTTTAATAAGTTTACTGACATTTGGTAATGAGCTTAGTTCTTGCATTTAGGTTTTTGGGTTTGCATATTTGCTCTTTTCAAAAATGAAAGTATTGAAATTATTTCAAAAACCGTAAAAAACAAATATAAGATGAAAAAAGTTAAAATAAACGGTATTGCATCACATCTGTTAAATAAAACATAAATCACTAATATCATAATATATAACATTAGTTTTAGAAATGTAGCAAGCATAAAGTAGTTGACAAACCTACTCATTCTTTTTTCGCTTGCTTTCATTAAAATATAATGAACAAAAAGTGTAACCACAAAGAAAAAGATAAATAAATAGGGGAGGCTTGGTGTTAAATATTTTGCGGGCAGAAAAAAACTAATTGTAAAACAAATTATTGCAAGAATTATTGAAAAGAAGAATGTGTTTTTAGCAAATTTTATGAAGCCTGCTTTCATTTAACTTTAACTTAGTTTTTATATGTCAATTATTATTATTCTTTTTACGGCTATTACTTTTTAACAAATCTTTAGTTACATAATAAATTGCCAAAACGACTGATAATATGGATAAAATTAGTGTAAAAACCGGAAACTGAAAATCAAATAGTTTGTCTAATTCCATTCCGCCAAAAACCCCAACAAGAATTATAAATAACATTTGGAGAGCTATACTAGAATACTTTCCATATGATTTAAGCAATTTTTTCTTTGATTCGATTTCTTTCATCTTTTAGTGAGAATTTTGCACCGTTTGTTTCCTGATTCTCCATCTTACATGAACCCGAAAATTTTGCACCGGGTTCAATAGCAAGTTTATTTGTAATAATATCGCCACAAAACTTAGCCGTTGATTTCATTGTTAACAGCTCAGATATAGTTATTTTTGCATTTACTTCACCCGATATATCAGCATTTTTGCATGTCATTTCACCTTCAATTTTTCCGGTGTGGCCAACTACTATTTTCCCTTGTGATTTAATTGAACCTTTTAAAGTTCCATCAATACGAAAATCGCCATTTGAAATAATATCACCGCTAATTTCTGTCCCTTGGCCAAGGAGATTTACGGATTGAGTTTCAGGTATATTATTTTTAGCCATTTATTATTTGTTTTAAATTAATTATAAATAACAAAAGTAGTAAAATTACCGGAATTTTTTATTTTTTTTTCATAGTAAGAAAACGTATTTATATAAGCTATATTCTGTTGAACTGAAAAGTAATAAAAGATTCAGCAACCTCTGCTGCGGAAGTTGCTGAATCTTTATCTTAAAAATATTTAAGCTTATTGGTGCATTGATCTATTGCTTAACAACAACCATTTTCTTAGTATCACTAACTTTTCCGTTTATTATAAATTGGAGATTTACAACAAAAAAGTCAAGAATAAAATTAAAAAGACTTTATCCGTCAATTGATGATTGACTTGACACTAGAGCCTTTTATCAGGTTTCTGTTCGTCAGAACTTCAAGTTTGCTGATGGCTCCTTTCAGATTCGCAGTCACCTGCAACACCCTTGCCTTTCGCTAATGTTTCCTACCAACTCGGCACATACAAAGACTTTCACCTTGCAAGTATATTATCATGCCCGAAATACAAAAAAGAGGGCTTTCGCCCTTTTGTCATTTAGAAATTAAACTTACTATCGAATAGTCAATTTTTTTGTATAAATTCCTCTAATAGTTTTTATTTTAACAAAGTAAATACCTTGTTTGAAATTACTTGTGTTAATAATTTTGTTTTCCCCATGATAAACAGCTTGTCCCACAAAATTAAAAACAGTAATATCTTTAATCTCTTGCTGAGAAACAATATTTACAAAATCAATTGCCGGATTTGGATAGATAATTATTGCGTCATCCTTAATGGAATTGTTTTTAGAAATATTTACAACACTAAATTCTCCATCATTTTCAGGATATACATCCGAAACATAAGAATCATAAACCGATTCCATCGTATAATCTGCTTCATAAATTTCATTTTCAGACCAAACTTTTAAAATGATTGGATTTCCTATAATAAAACCTTGTTGATTATTAAGAGTGTTAAAAACTGCAAGTGAATTGTCGAAAACATTATCTGAAGAAATTTTCATTGATCCAATTAATTTATCACCATCAAAAGCAGCTACTTCATCTCCGGGCTTTAAACCTTTTACATAAATTGTATAAACGGGATCAGATGCATTACCGCCTTCAAAATTAAAATATTTAGGAACATTTCTTTTTTTAGAACTTGATTTTGCTGTTGCAGGATAAATGATTTCTCCATCAGCAAACATTTTAACGAGATAACCCTGACCAGAATTACAATTTCCAATTCCGTTTACCCAGTTTGGACCTATCTTTCTGATCATCTGCCCCTGTGAGTCTCTTATAAAAGCAAGATCATCGCCAATTATTGTTTCAAAAGCAATCGATGCATCCATTTCATTTTCCGGATAATAGCTTACAAATTGAAAACCTTCGAAAACAGAAATTGGCGTGATTGCCGGTATTTTATTACCGTCAACTGTAAATTGTCCGGCAGCAGAAGTTTTAATTAAATATCCTTCGCTTACAATCCAATCACCAATTCCGTTTACCCAGTTTGGGCCAATTTTACGTAACATTTCCCCATTTGAATTCCTTATGAAATCCAGTTCGTCTGTAATAATTTCCTGAGTAACTACGGTCATATCAGGATTTTCGGGATCAATATTAGAAGATACAAATTGAAAGCCTTCGTTGACCTCAATAATTTGTTGGGATGTTGTAATTTCAAGAAAATAATTAATAATTTCACTAAGATAGTATGGTTTAATATTTAGCTCATTACCATCAGCTAATGCAGCAATAATGATTGAAGAAGAAATTAATTTAAAATCATCGTTTTCGTTTATTGCAACTCTAACAACTCCATCATCACTTTTTATTAAAGTTTCAGAATTATATGGCCCAAGCCTGTCAACGCTAAAATGAGGATCATCATGTCCTTTATAAGAAAAAGATAAATTCGATAAGAAAGAACCTTCAATCGCATAAATTGTATCAACTTCATAAATATCTCCGTTGTTATTACATTTTACACTCATATATTCAAGAAGATCTGTGCCATAAAGATCATTTGCAATATTTACACTTTCCAAATAAAGATTACCACTCTGATCAAGGTACTCAATTAATTTTGCCTGGTCTGTTTCTGATACAGTACCGGGAGGAGTATTACTTCAACTTAAGCAATAGCAACCCATTGTTGCCAAGACAATATCATAATTAGAAATATCATCAGGTAATGCTTGAACAAAGTCATAAGTAATTCCGGCTCTGTTAAGACTTTTGGTGATGCCTTCATGCCCCTGAATCAGACTTCCATTCTCAGGGTCAACTATCATTGGAATTCCATTATCGTTATCCCAAACAAGAATATTATAATCAAATTCGGGTTCAATACGCAGGAAATGATTTGGCGACATATCGTTACCTTCAAACTCATCTCCCGACAAAATAACCTTTGCATATATAATCGTATTTTGAACTTGTGTTGGTGTCCACGATAAGGAAACTGTTTCTGTTTCACCGGCAGCCAGTTCATCGCTAATTGTAGTTGAATACAAACAATCATTGGATTTAAGACTATATAACTCAATATTATAATTCGATTGAGTTTCTAATCCCAGGTTTTTTACTTCAACTTCCCATGTCCCTGCCTGGTTTAAGTCAATGTTATTTTGGCCATCAAAACTGACTATAGTCAAATCATTATCAAAATATGACGTTAGATATACATAAAAAGTCCTCCACATAATCCATGAATTATTTGTAGGGCCAAAACTTCTGAATCTAAGCTGAATATCTAATCCGGCATAATCATTTATAGAAAATGTAATTTCGTCTCCATTATAATTCCCCCAATTTCCGTTAATCAGGTCATATGACCAAAGAATATCTTCATTTCCATTATGGATTATTGAAATTACTGCTTTTTCGGTAGTTACACTGGGATCAAAAATTTCAAGGCACTGACTAAGAACTATAAATTGAGGGTCGTCAGGTACAGATATTATTGGAGATATCGCAGAAACATCGAAATCAAACATTAGTGAATCAACACTTAATTGTAGGGCATCTTCAGTTATTCTCCAATTTTTGTCTAAGCTCCATCCTGAATTGATTTCAAAATCATCTTCCCAGAAAGTTGTTTGAGTCGAGGCAGGAAACCAATATAAAGTTAGAAATAATAGCAAAATTAGCGTCTTTTTCATAGCATTATATATTTAATTGTTTTCATATTTGATAAGACAATATTAACTTTTCTAAGTTGCAAAAATTATATATTTTTTTTAATTTTTGATAAGAAACTAATATATATCATAGGAAAGCTTTACTGTCAATAAAAAAAATATCATCAATATTAATAATAATTTTTGCCATTGCACCAAAGAATGGCTATTTTTGTATAATGACAAAAGTTGAAACAAAATATAATTTCCCATCAGAATATGCCGAAAAAATTGGATATGAATATGCCAATTCTACTACTGCTGAACAAAAAAAAGAAAACGGACAATTTTTTACGCCAAAAAGCATTTCCACTTTTATGGGAAATTTAGCTCAACCAAAATCTCCTAAAATATCAATTCTTGACCCCGGTTGCGGGACTGCAATTTTAAGTTGTTCATTAATTGAAAAGTTGATTCAAAATAGCGAAATAGATCAAATTGATTTAAAACTTTATGAAATTGACAGCAGGATTATTAAAGAATTAAATAAAGTTGTCTTATTTCTAAAAGATTGGCTGTTTGAAAAAGGAATTGAATTGAATGTAAAAATTGAGCAAACAGACTTTGTTATAGATAATTCTAATGTCTTTAATAATAATACCTTATTTGGAAATAATATATTTGAAAAATACGACTATATCATTTCAAATCCGCCCTATTTTAAAATTTCAAAATCAGACTTCCGTGCCCAAGTTGCAAAAGAACTAGTTTATGGACAACCAAACATATATTCCATATTTATGGGGCTTTCAGCGAAACTTTTAAAACCAAACGGAGAATTAATTTTTATAACTCCTCGAAGTTTTGCAGCAGGCAACTATTTTTTAGCTTTCAGAAATTCATTTTTTAATGAAGTAAATATCACTAATATTCATATCTTTGAATCACGAGATAAAATGTTTAAAAATGATAATGTATTACAAGAAAACATTATCATTCGTGCATCAAAAAAAAAATCTTCAACAATAAAAGTAACAGTAACTGAATGTGAAAAGGCTTTGAACAAACCCCAGTCCTCAATTTATGAAACTGATGAATTGATTGACTTAAATTCTAAGGAAAAAATTCTTTTTATTCCGTCAAATGCACTTGAAGCTAAAACAATCAAGATTTTTAGTCAATGGCAAAATTCTTTAAACGATTATAATATTCAAATCTCAACCGGACCCGTTGTAGCATTTAGATGTAAAGAACACTTGGTTACTGAACTTACTTTAGACAAAAAACTTGCACCTTTAATATGGCTTCACAACATTAAGGAAATGGAATTTGTTTTCCCGCTAAAAAAAGGAAGAAAGCAGAGTTACATTGTTGATTCATTGGAATCAAGGAAAGTTTTACTTAAAAATAAAAATTACATTTTAATTAGACGTTTTAGTTCAAAAGATGATAAAAACAGGTTAATTTGTTCTCCATATTTCAGCTCAAAATCAGAATTTGACAGGATTGGGATAGAAAACCACTTAAACTATGTTTACCGCCCAAATGGCGAATTATCAGATGAAGAAATTTGGGGTATTTCTGCATTGTTTAATAGTAAGCTTTTCGACACTTATTTTAGAACGTTTAACGGAAACACTCAGGTAGGTGCGTCTGAATTGAAGCAAATTAAAATGCCTTCATTGGAAAAAATTACATTAATTGGGGGAATCATTAAAAACATGGTTCAACCATCAAAAATTGAAATAGAAAATATCATAAACAATATCTTATTTGAAACACCTTATGTCAAAAATAGAAGAAGCACAAGTAATATTGAAAGAGTTGGGGTTGCCTGAAGCCCAGCAAAATGAAATATCAGGATATACATTGCTAGCATTGTGCAATCTGAAAGAAACGGACAATTGGTCTAAAGCCTTTAAACAGAGTCACGGTATTTCAAAAGGAATAATGGCTTTTATTTCTATATATTACGGCAAAGATTATGCACCAAACACACGTGAAACTTTTAGAAGACAGGTTTTACATCAATTTGTTCAGGCCGGAATTACCGACTATAACCCTGATATTCCCGATTTACCTGTTAATAGTCCTCGTGCTCATTATGCCATTTCTAAAATAGTTTTGGAAACAATAAAAACATACAAAACCAAGAAATGGGAAAAATCAGTTAAACAGTTCATAAACCAAATTGGCGAACTAAAAGAAAAATACAATAAAAACAGGAATATGTCACGTGTTCCCGTCACCTTATCAGATGGAAAAGAATTACTATTATCTCCAGGAAAACACAATGAAGTTCAGGCAGCAATTGTTGAAGAATTTGCATCACGCTTTGCAGTCGGCTCTATTCTTTTATATTTGGGAGATACTGAAAACAAAAAATTACATATTGATGAAGAAAAACTTAAAAGCATTGGAATCCCTATTAACGAGCACAGCAAACTTCCTGATGTGGTAATTTATAACGAGCCAAAAAACTGGTTATATTTAATTGAAGCAGTTACCTCACATGGACCGATGTCTCCAAAACGAGTTGTAGAGTTGGAAAAATTCTTGAAAAGATGTAAGGCAAGTAAAATATTTGTTACTGCATTCCCGGATTTTTCGGAATTCAAAAGGCACACAAATAATATTGCATGGGAAACTGAGGTTTGGATTATGGAGTTTCCAGAACATATGATTCATTTCAATGGGGACAGATTTTTAGGTCCAAGATAAACTGATACCATGAAAAAGAAATAAATTATCATTTTTCTCGTTGAATTATTTTTATAAATATATTTAATAATCATAATAAATAAGTTGGAGGACAAATAATGAGTAACGTATTAAGCGGGTTAAAACCGTCAGCATTATGGAAGAATTTTGAAGCGATGTGTGCCATACCGAGGCCATCAAAAAATGAAGAAAAAATTCAAGCCTTTGCAAAGAAATTTGGTGAAGATCTAAACCTTGAAACAATGGTTGATGAGGTTGGAAATGTAATAATTAAGAAACCCTCAACTCCCGGAATGGAAGACAGGCTAACTGTAATTTTGCAGGCACATCTTGATATGGTTCCACAAAAAAACAGCGATATTGACCATGATTTTGATAACGACCCCATACAACCTTATGTTGAAGATGGTTGGGTAAAAGCAAAAGGAACAACCCTTGGCTCCGACAATGGAATTGGTGCGGCTGCTGCTATGGCAATCCTTGAATCAAAAGATATTCCTCACGGGCCGGTTGAAGTTTTATTGACTACTGACGAAGAAACTGGAATGACAGGTGCTAACGGATTGAAACCCGGTTTGCTTGACGGAGATATTCTTTTAAATCTTGATTCGGAAGATGAAGGCGAGCTTTATATTGGTTGTGCAGGAGGAGTAAATACAAATGTAGTATTTGATTATCAAGAAGAAAATGTTCCAAAGGATTATACTGCTTTTAAAATCAATGTAACAGGTTTAAGAGGTGGACACTCAGGACTTGATATTAATTATGGCAGAGGAAATGCCTGTAAAATTATTAACAAATTAATGCTTGATGCCGATAAATTCGGCCTGAAATTATCAGCAATTGATGCCGGTAGCCTTCGCAATGCAATTCCTCGTGAAGCATTTGCTATTGTCGTTATTCCTAATTCAAATATCTCAGGATTCGAAAACTATATAAAACAATTTGCAGATTCGGAAAAAGAAGTACTTAAGGAAAGCGATTCGGGATTAAATATTGAAATTGAAAAAACAGAAATGCCTGCTTCTTTAATTGATATCAAAACTCAAACGAATTTATTTAAGGCTATCGAAAAATGCCCGAACGGTGTAATTGCGATGGACAAAAACATGCCAAATGTTGTCGAAACATCAACTAATCTTGCAATAATTAAATCAGGAGACAGTAAAATTGAGGTTGCTTCCTTGCAAAGAAGTGCTGTTGATAATGAAAGAGATATAGTTGCTAAGGATTTCTATGATGTTTTTAAAAATGCCGGAGCAAAACCTGAATTTTCAGGAGAATATCCGGGTTGGAAACCAAATGTCGAGTCAGCCATTTTGAGGGAAATGAAAGAGATTTATAATAAAAAATTCGGAAAAGTGCCTGATGTTAAAGTTATTCATGCCGGTTTAGAATGCGGTATTTTAGGTGCGGTTTATACAAATTGGGATATGATTTCATTTGGCCCAACTATCAGAAATCCTCACTCTCCCGATGAAATGGTAAATATTGATACTGTTGAAAAATTCTGGGTATTTTTAATTGAAACATTAAAACATATTCCTAAAAAATAAATAAGTACATAAAGTGCTCTAAAGTTAAAAGCGCATAAAGTTACTTATTTATCAGTTTTGAATTATTATAAGTTAAAGCATTGGTTATTATCGCATTATTTTTGTTTGAAAAAAATTGATAAAAATTTGTTCAAATAAAAAAAAGACATACCTTTGCACTCGCAAAAAAAATAAAAGAAAATGAGTAAAAGAACGTTTCAACCATCAAATAGAAAAAGAAGAAACAAGCACGGTTTTAGAGAAAGAATGTCCACAGCAAACGGACGTAAAATCATCAAAGCCAGAAGAGCAAAAGGAAGAAAAAGACTGACTGTTTCTGATTCAATGTAGTTTTTTTCCCTTAACGAGAATTTAGTAGTATCTTAAAAAACGATTTTGTTTTATTATATTTTAAGAAGATAATCTTATGGTTATCTTCTTTTTTTGTTGTCCGTAATTTTTTACCTAAAAAAACAGAATTTATTAAAAATATTGTCGTTAATTTGAATGTTATAATGATTAGAATTTTTTAATATGGCTAAATTTTTATTGGTTTTATTTTGGATAATTGTAATTTATTATTTTTTTAAATGGACAATGCGATATATTGCTCCTTTTTTAATGAAAAAATATGTAAGAAAGGTTCAAAAAAATTTCGAAGAACAAACCAAGCATAATCAACCGAGTAAAAAGAAAGACTCTGTAAATATTGACTACTCTCCCGAAGATGATCGAAAACAACAAAAGGACAACCTTGGTGAATATGTTGATTATGAAGAAGTGGAATAATCCCTGAATTTCAGGGTTTTCATTTAATTATTAAAATAGTGATCAGTGGTCGGTAATCAGTAACCGGTGATCAGTAAAAACATCCAGAACCCAGTATCCAGTATCCAGAATCATTTTTATCCCGAATAAATTTTCTTTATGTATCTTTGAACCATATTATAAATTTGTAAAATAAGACGAAGATTTAGAAAACAATATATTATGAAAGAATCCCCGATAAAAAAACTTATTCCGTATTTTGTTGCTGTTATAATTTTCTTAATTATTACGATGCTTTATTTCAGCCCCTTATTTCAGGGAAAAAAACTTCTTCAGGGCGATATTACTCGTCATCGAGGTATGTCGAAAGAGATTATGGATCACCGTGAAAAAACCGGAGAAGAAGCATTATGGACGAATTCAATGTTTGGTGGAATGCCTGCTTATCAGATTTCCGTGAAATACAAATCCAACCTGATTTCTTATGTTGATAAGATTTTCAGGCTGGGCTTGCCTAATCCTGCCGGATATGTTTTTTTATATTTTCTTGGATTTTTTGTCTTGCTGCTGATTCTTGGAGTCGATCCATGGATAAGTATTGCCGGAGCAATAGCTTTTGCCCTCTCCTCCTATTTTTTCATAATTCTCGAGGCGGGGCATAATTCAAAGGCACACGCAATCGCTTATATGGCTCCCGTCTTAGCCTCAATCATATTAAGTTTTAGGGGGAAAATTCTTTTGGGTGGAATTTTAACGGCCTTGTTTCTTGCTCTCGAACTAAATGCAGGCCATCCGCAAATTTCATATTATTTAATGCTAATTGTTTTAGTTCTTGGAATATTTGAGTTAATCGATTCTATTAAAACAAAAACATTTTTCAGATTTTTGAAAATATTTGCTGTTTTGGTAGTTGCTGTTATCATCGCAGTTTTGACAAATATTACAAGCCTCTGGTCAACCTATGAATATGGCAAATATACGATTCGAGGAAAGTCGGAATTAAGTATTGATAAAGAAAATAAAACTTCGGGCTTGGATAAAGATTATGCAACCGATTGGAGTTATGGAATTGCTGAAACCTTTTCGTTGATGATACCAAATGTAAAAGGTGGAGAAACCGAATCGCTCGGCAATAACGAAGCGGCTATGAAAAATGTTGATCGTCAACTTAGGCAGGCAATAGCCGGAAGCAATCAATATTGGGGCGATCAACCTTTTACTTCGGGGCCTGTTTATGTTGGTGCAATAGTTTGTTTCTTGTTTATTTTAGGATTGTTTATTGTCGAAGGCCGTTTGAAATGGATTTTATTGACAGCAACAATATTATCGGTTTTTCTGGCCTGGGGTAAGAATTTTATGCCTCTTTCGGATTTTTTCCTTGATTATTTTCCCGGGTATAATAAATTCAGAGCCGTTTCAATGACAATGGTTATAGCTGAATTATGTATCCCAATACTCGCAATTCTTGCTGTTAATAAAGTATTTAAAACCCCGGAAATAATTAAAGAAAAACGAAAACAATTTTTTATTGCTTTCGGATTAACAGGTGGCTTAGCATTAATTTTTTATTTATTTCCGTCCATTTTTAGTTTTCTGAGTAGTAGCGAAATCGTTCAATTTAATGAATACAGCAAACAGGGAATTGATCAGAATCAATTGAATATGTTTATTTCCGAACTTGAAAATGCAAGGATTACAATTTTCAAAGCTGATGCAATCCGAAGCTTTTTATTTATTTTATTTGCAGCAATAGTTATTTGGTTTTATTCATCAAAAATTATTGGAAAACAAATTCTTATTCCAATCATTATCCTTCTTTTTATCGTTGACCTGACACCGGTTTGCTATCGTTATTTAAATAAAGATAATTTTCAAAGAAAAACAAAAGTTGAAAAACCCTTTTCACTAACAAAGGCCGATAATGATATTTTAAAGGATAATAGTCTTGATTATCGGGTTCTAAACTTAGCTGTTAATACTTTTAATAATGCAAGCACTTCATATTTTCATAAATCAATAGGCGGCTATCATGGTGCAAAATTGAGGCGATATCAGGAACTCATCAGTTATGATATTCTTCCTGAAATTCAACGCTTAAAAACAACTCTTTCCGAAAAACCGGATTATTTATCAATTTCTTCCACCTTGTCCAAGTCAACAGCATTGAATATGTTAAACACAAAGTATATAATTGTAAATCCATCAACTGTTCCGATGGTGAATAATTTTGCACTTGGAAATGTTTGGTTTGTTGAAAAATATAAAATTGTTGAAAACGCTGATGCCGAAATTGCAGATTTAAAAACAATTGAGCCGAGCAAAACGGCAATTATTAATAAAAAATTTGAAGAATATTTACAGGGATTTAAAATCGGAGATGATTCTTTATCAGGGATTATTTTAACTGACTATAAACCCAATCATCTAACTTACAAATCGGAAACAAGCAAAGACAGATTAGCTGTTTTTTCCGAAATTTTTTATGATAAAGGCTGGAATGCTTACATTGATGGAGAATTAAGCCCACATATTCGGGCAGACTATGTTTTGCGGGCAATGATAATTCCGACAGGAAAACATCTAATTGAATTCAAATTTGAACCGAGAGTTTATGCCAGCGGTGAGATAATTTCGTTTATCAGTTCATTATTATTGCTTTTGATAATTGTGTTTGTTATTATAAAACAAGTGCAAAAATCTTTTTTTGAAAAGAAAAATAAGGTTTTGATTTAGAGTAATGAGTCCGATTTAAAAACTTATTTCACGCAAAGGCCGGAAAGTTTTTATGCAAAGAATGTAAAACAAATACGTTAAAATTTTGTTATTTGCGATTTTTTGCTATTCGTCTGCGATCTTTGCATGAACCGCTACCATAATAAAAAATGTTTTTGTGTTTGCAATTTATTTTTCGCAGATGATGCTGATTATTGCAGAAAAAAAATCAGCGGAATTAGCTAAAGATTTTTTTAAATTATCTGTTTCATAATATTAATTATTTTTTGTTACTTTGTTTAAAAATTATTTTCAAATGCTTTACGGCTTGATTTTATTGAAGAAAAAAAATAGAAGTTTTAAAAAAAACATATCGAAATAAGTTAACAAAATATATGGCCACAGAAGAAATATGAATAAAGCAAAAAGTAATATTACAGCAGTTGACCTATTTTGTGGAATAGGTGGACTTTCCTATGGATTAGATAAGGTTGGCATAAATGTTAATGCTGGTATTGATATTGACGAATCTTGCAGATATTCTTATGAAACAAATTGTAGAACAAAATTTATTAATAAGGACATTCAAAATATTAGTGGTGAAGAATTAAACTCTCTTTATGGCAAAAATGATACAAGAATATTAGTTGGTTGTGCACCTTGTCAACCATTTTCATCTTATACTTATAAAAAAGATAAAGGTGAAGATGACAGATGGCAATTATTATATGAATTTTCACGCTTAATTAATGAAGCTGAACCTGTTGTTGTTTCTATGGAGAATGTACCAACCTTGTTAAATTTTAAGGAAGCTCCTGTTTTTTATGATTTCGTTGGTGAATTAGAGAAATTAGGTTATTATGTATGGTATAAGATCATCTATTCACCAGATTATGGAATACCGCAGAAAAGAAAAAGGTTAGTGTTATTAGCATCCAAAATTGGTAAAATTGAGTTATTACCACCAACACATAACCCTGATATTTATATAACAGTAAAAGATGCAATAGGTCATTTAGAAAAAATAAAATCAGGTGAAACCTCAAAGAAAGATTTTATTCATAAGGCATCTAAACTTTCTGAAAAAAATTTAAAAAGAATTAAACAATCAAAACCAGGCGGAAGTTGGAAAAAAGATTGGGATGATAAATTAAAATTGTCTTGTCATGCTTCTGATAAAGGAAAAACATATGTTAGTGTATATGGTAGAATGAAATGGGATGAGCCTTCACCAACAATGACAACATTCTGTACAGGAATCGGTAATGGTCGTTTTGGTCACCCTGAACAAAACAGGGCTATTTCATTAAGAGAAGCTGCTATTTTACAAAGTTTCCCTACCGATTATAAATTTGCAAACAATGCAGATAATTTAAAATTTGGTAAATCCTCAAAACATATTGGTAATGCGGTACCACCAAAACTTGGAGAAATTATAGGAAAAAGTATTATTAAACACTTAAAGGAAAATGGTTATGAATAAATTTACTTTCAATATATCATTAAGTGTATTAAATCATTTAGGAAGAAATCTTTATAGGAGTTTCATTACAGTATTAGGAGAAGCAATATCAAACTCGTGGGATGCAGAAGCTGACAATGTATGGATTTATTTAAATAGAGATGAAAACTTTCTCGTGATCAAAGACGACGGCAATGGTATGAATGAAGACGATTTTCAGTCAAAATTCTTAAAAATTGGGTATTCAAAACGTAAAGATGGGGAAAACAAAACCCCAAATAAGAATAGACCTTACATAGGAAGAAAGGGGATTGGTAAATTGGCTCTACTTTCTTGTGCAGAACGCATTTCAATTATTTCTAAAACAGCAAGTACTGAATTTGTTGGTGGAATCATTGATAATGGTGGACTTGATCAAGCGATAGAAGACGACAAAATACCTGAAGAATATCCGCTTGAAACAGTTGACTTATCTATTTTTAATAAATATTCTACTAATTTGAATAAAGGTACAATTCTTTATTTTGACCAAATACAAGATGGAATAAAAAATAACGAAGAATACTTAAAGAAAGTGATAGCCCTTTATTTTAGATTCTCTTTATTGGATGAGAATTTTAACATTTTCTTCAATGATGAGCCAATTACTATTGATAATCTTGATTCATTAGCTGATTCAACACAGTTTTTGTGGAAAATTAATCACTCAAAAGACCCTTTTGTTTTAACCAAACTACTGCAAAATCAACACTTGAAAAGTTCAAAGACAATTGACTCTGTTCTTATCAAATCTGGATTTATCGGTTCAGTTGTAAAACCTCGTAACTTAAAAATATTAACAACCGAAGAAAAAGTTGGAATTGATTTATTTGTTAATGGTCGTCTAAGGGAAAAAGACCTTCTAAAACATATACCTTCTGCTCGTATTGCTGAAAGTTATTTGTATGGACAAATACATTGTAATTTTCTTGATGATGAAATTGATCGTTTTACAAGTAGTAGAGAGGGAATTGTATCCGATGACGACTTATTTCAGAAAATACTAACAGAACTGAAAAACATCATTGCTATTATAATTGATGACTGGGATAAATTGAGAATTGATCTAAGACAAGATGGTGATTCAGAAAATCCGAGAATTTCTAAAAAAGAAAGAAAATCAAGAGAATTATATAATACAATTGCTGATGATTTTGTACCCTCAAAAGATTCAGAAAATTACGACAAGGTTGAAGACTGGATTAAGAAATTGGCAAATGATGCACAATTTAATTTCTCGTCTTATGGTGAATGTTTTATATCCGAAAACTTGATACGAAGTTATATTGAAGATCAAAAGATTACTATATCTGAAGAAGCTCAAAAGGAAATTGAAAAATGGAAAAGAGTTGAAAACGATTCAAAAAATAAAGGAAATATAAGTATCGCCATTCGAAAGAATTTGAATGATCTAAGTTTTCTCTCTATGAATGATTTATCCTATTTGGTTGATATGAAGGACAAAGGAAACCCAACAAAATCAGCAAACCTATCAAGAGATGCTGACGAATATAAACCAATTCGAGATGCATTAGCCCATACTGCATTACTGACTGATTTAGCAAAATTAAGATTAACTTCGACCTATGAAAATATTAAAGCAAGAATTAAAAAACTTTTAGGATAATTAAGTGCAGGCACCAAAATTTTAGAATTTAACCCTCAGTTGAGCCCCCAAAAAACGCAATATTGTTTGATATTTTAGAGACTTAATCTAATTCACCAATACACAAACACCGACTCTTGTGAGTTTTAAATCATCCCCCTTACTGTTTTATTACCAATATTTTTACATTTTTTCATTGAGATTCAGTTTCTTTCATTACTTTTGGGGGTACGATTTATAAAATACTAAATTTTGTATCACTGTACTTTAACGACATTTGGTGTTTTAGGAGCTTTTTTTATAACAAATGCAATAACTATTTCATATTAATAATAAAACAGACTAATAGAATTTTTGTGGAACCTTCCAATTATTCCTGAAAAAATTTAAAATTGCAGTAAATTGTTAACTATTTTGGCAAAATATCTGCAACCTAATTGATTTTTTTTGTAGTTTGCGGATTTAAGGGGATACAAAAAGAAATTGTTTTATGATTCACACAAAAGTATTTAATACAACGAACAGACCAAATTTAAAAGAAAAAGAAAGCCTAATTGATTTTTTATTCGACAATTTACAAGAATATGGAGATGCTAAGTCAGACATAGAAAAAGCTGTTAATTACTCACTAAAAGAAACAACTTCTTTTGGCGGTTTTGTTGTAGTTTCATTTTTAGAAAATGAGATATCAGGTGTAGTAGTGGTAAACCAAACCGGAATGAAAGGTTATATTCCGGAAAATATCTTGGTCTATATTGCAACTCACAAAAATCATAGGGGAAAGGGAATCGGTAAAATTTTGATGCAAAAAACAATTGATTTGGCTGAAGGTAGTATTGCATTACATGTTGAGCCAGAAAACCCAGCTCGATTTTTATATGAAAAATTTGGATTTAGCAGCAAGTATATTGAAATGAGATTGAAAAAGTAGATTATGAATGTTCACATAATTGATATTTTGATCTTTGTGATTTATATGATCGCATTGCTTGGTGTTGGGTTCTATTTTCTAAAACGCAATAAATCACAGGAAGACTATTATGTTGGAAGCCGAAAAATGTCTTCAGCACATATTGGCTTATCTGTTGTCGCTACGGATGTAGGGGGTGGATTTTCAATAGGCTTGGGCGGATTGGGATTTTTAATCGGACTGTCGGGTAGTTGGATGCTTTTTACAGGATTAGTTGGTGCCTGGATTAGTGCTGTTGTGCTCATTCCCAGAATATACCCACTGGCTAAAAAGCATAATTTTTTAAGCTTCCCCGAGGTCCTAAATCATTACTATAATGGTAAAGTAGCTATTATTGCGGGCATTATTTCCTTGATTGGCTATATTGGATTTACCAGCTCTCAAATTTTAGCCGGTGCAAAATTGGCATCCGCTACTTTTCCCTCAATAACAATTTTAGATGCAGTTTTATTAATGGGAGTTGTCGTAATTGGATATACTGTTCTTGGCGGACTTAAAGCCGTTATTTATACCGATACTATTCAATGGATAATTCTAATGGCTGGGCTGGTTTTAGTAGGCATTCCATTGAGCTTCATAAAAGTCGGGGGTTGGGAAGCAATTAGAACTTTTTTGCCCGATAGTTTCCTAAGTCTTACCAATATTAGTTTTGTTCAATTTGTTAATTGGCTAATTACCATCGTTCCTATTTGGTTTGTAGGCATGACCTTGTATCAAAGGATTTATGCCTCTAAAGATAAAAAAACAGCACAAAAAGCTTGGTTTATTGCAGGTTTGTTCGAATGGCCGGTAATGGCTTTTATGGGAGTTGGTTTAGGATTATTGGGTAGAGTAGCTTTTGAACAAGGAATGTTTACTGATTTTGGATATGCACCTGGCAGTCCTATTGATGAAGAAATCGGGCTACCCTTACTCCTAACGCATATTTTCCCAATCGGATTGATGGGGCTTCTTATGTCATCTTATTTCTCGGCAATAATGTCAACGGCAGATAGTTGTTTGATGGCAGCATCGGGTAATTTTACGACAGACATAATAAGGCTATCCAAACAAAATACCAAGAGTGTCAGATATTCACAAATAACAACCTTGGTCATTGGAATACTGGCTATCATTCTTGCTACAATGATGCAAAATGTACTTGATTTGATGTTATACTCTTATGGTTTTATGGTTTCAGGATTATTTGTCCCGGTTTTGGGTACTATGTTTTTAAAAAACCCTTCTGCGAAAGCAGCACTTTATTCAATGCTTTTTGGTGGAGGAACTACTTTGATTCTCATCTTAACCGAAATTACCTTGCCTTGTGGTTTAGATGCAAATTTCTTTGGGATAACACTTTCAGTAATTATTTTTGTTTTAATACAATCATTCCATAAGGGGAAAATTTATTGAAATAAGGGCTTATTTTATAATGATGATTATAGATATTAATAGATGAATCAGGAAATAATAAAGTTAAGAAAGGAATTACATAAACATCCTGAAGTTTCCAATAATGAATATAAAACTTCTGAACGAATAATAAACTATGTCAAGAAATTTAATCCTGATGAGATTATTAAACTTGGAGAAACTGGAGTAGCATTTGCTTTTTATGGAAAAGAGAAAGGTAAAACTGTTGTATTCAGATCAGAGTTGGATGCTTTGCCGATTAAAGAAAAATCAGGTGTTGAATATGCGTCAGTAAATGATCATATTGCTCACTCTTGTGGACACGATGGACATATGGCGATTTTAACTGGGCTATCTCAAAAAATCTCCGGAAATCGACCGGCAAGAGGAAAGGTTGTCATTCTCTTTCAACCTGCCGAGGAAGTAGAACAAGGAGCTCAAGATATAGTTGAAAATCCAAAATTCATTGAAATAAAGCCTGACTATATTTTTGCACTGCATAATGTGCCCGGATTTGAAAAACATAAAATAATACTTAAAAATGGAAGTTTTGCTTCCGCGTCAAAGGGCATGACGATTAAACTTACAGGAAAAACTTCCCATGCCGCAGAACCGGAAAATGGCATTAGTCCGGCAGATGCCATTTCAAAAATCATTAAAAAGTTGCATGATCTGAGAGATAATAAAGAACTGTTTAAAGATTTTGTTTTGCTCACCATCATTCACATTCAATTGGGCGAAATATCTTTTGGCACTTCGCCCGGATATGCTGAATTGAGAGTTACATTACGTACTTTTGAAAATGAAGACATGAAAGTACTAACTGATAATTGCGAAATAATAATAAAAGAAATATCGAAAGCTGAAAAATTAAGTATTGAAATTTCGTATAGCGAAACATTTCCTGCAACAGTGAATAATGATGAATGTGTTAGTATAGTTGAAGAATCAGCAAAGCAGATTAATTTGGATACCGAGTATATTGAAAAACCTTTTAAATGGTCGGAAGATTTTGCGTATTTTACAGAAAAATATAATGCTTGTTATTTTGGTTTAGGTTCGGGAAAAGATCAGCCACAGCTTCATAATCCGGACTTTGATTTTCCTGATGACATCATTGAATCGGGAATAAATATATTTTATGCTATTTATAAAAAAACATTAAGCGATGATTGATAATTCTCTAATAACGCTGAATGAAAACGCGCTTGAAAATAATATTTCTTTTTTAAAAAAGAAACTTGGCGACAAAGTTAAAATATCAGCCGTTGTCAAAGCCAATGCATACGGGCACGGTATCGAACAGGTTGTTCCTTTGTTTGAAAAATATGGAATTGAGCATTACTCTGTATTTTATTATAGCGAAGCGATTAGGGTCTATAACTGTCTTACAAAACCTTCAAGTATTGTAGTAATGGGATGGTTGTGTGAAAAAAGCATTCGAGAAGCAATAGAAAAGGGAATAGAGTTTTTTGTATTTAATATTGAAAGGCTAAATATTGCAATAAAATCTGCAAAAGAGCTTAAAATAAAAGCAAAAATTCATCTTGAAGTCGAAACCGGTATGAACCGTTCGGGCTTAAATATTGATGAATTAGTTCATGCTATTGCTATCATAAAAGAGAATATTGAAAATATTGAGATCGCTGGATTTTGCACTCATCTTGCCGGGGCCGAAAGTATTTCAAATCACTTCAGGATTCAAAACCAGTTAAAGAAATACAAAAAAATGTTAGTCACACTTGAAAACAATGATTTGCATCCCAAATATAAACATGTAGCTAATTCTGCTGCGGCATTTGTTTACCCTAAAACAAGAATGGATATGGTGAGAGTGGGGATTATGCTCTATGGGTTTTGGTCTAGTACAGAGGTCTTTATACACTATATGAATTCTAATCATATCAAAAAAGATCCTTTGACAAGAATTCTTGGGTGGCAAAGCCAGATTATGGCAATAAAAGAAGTAAAAAGCGGTGAATTTGTTGGTTATGGAATTTCCTATCTGGCGCAATCCAACATTACCACTGCATTAGTCCCTGTAGGATATTCTTTTGGCTATAGTCGTTCTTTGAGTAATAAGGGACGTGTGCTTATTAATGGAAGCAGATGCAGTGTAATTGGAGTCGTAAATATGAATATGATAATAGTAGATATTACAAATGCAGGTAATACGAAGGTGGGAGATAAAGTTGTTTTGATTGGAAAACAAGATGATTTAGAAATAAAAGTAAGTGCTTTTAGCGAGATAAGTGATGAACTTAATTATGAAATATTAGCACATTTGCCAGATTCAATAGAACGAACAGTAATAAAACAATAAAGATGGCTTATATAACATTAGATATTAAAAAACTCAAATCAAATTTTGAATACCTTAATACACTTTTTAAAAAAAATGGTATTGAATGGTCAGTTGTTTCCAAAATATTAAGTGGCAACAAAATATATTTAACAGAATTGTTGAAATTTGATATAAATCAGATATGCGACTCACGTGTATCTAATTTAAAGATGATTAAATCAATAAATTCTAAAATTGAGACCATTTATATTAAACCACCTGCAAAGCGAGCAATCCCAACAGTGGTAAAATATGCCGATGTGAGCATGAATACAGAAATTGAAACTATCAAGCTGTTAGCAGAAGAAGCAAAAAAACAGAACAAAATTCACAAAATAATCATTATGATTGAATTGGGTGAACTTCGCGAGGGTGTAATGGGCGACGATTTTATGGGATTTTATGAAAGTGTTTTCAAATTAAAAAATATTCAAGTGGTGGGCATTGGTACTAATCTAACATGCCTATATGGCGTATTGCCAAATCATGATAAATTAATTCAATTGAGTTTATATGAACAATTAATTGAAGCTCGATTTAACAGACAAATCAAATATGTTTCTGGAGGTTCGTCTGTCACAATTCCATTAATTTTTCAAAATCTATTGCCTCGAGGAATCAATCATTTTAGAGTGGGGGAAACTCTTTTTTTAGGTACCGATGTTTATAATAATAGAGCTGTAAAAAAAATGAATTCGGATGTGTTTAAATTCTATTCTGAGATAATTGAATTAACCGAAAAACCGATTGTTCCTGAAGGAGACCTCGGCACTAATGTTGAAGGAGAGGATTTCGAATTTGACCCAGAAAATATTGGCGAAACTTCAAATAGGGCAATTATAGACATAGGGTTGCTTGATGTAGATATTAATCATCTTAAGCTAGTTGACAAAACCTTAAAAATTGCCGGAGCAAGTTCAGATATGATCGTTATTGACCTTGACAAAAATAAAAAGAAATATAAAGTTGGCGATTTGATTGAATTTAAATTAGATTATATGGGAACTCTCAGAATACTAAACTCCAAATATATTGAAAAGAAGATAAAAAACGGTAGCTAATAATAAATGTTTATATAATGAATCATATGAATGCACAGCAATATTGTGAATCTGTTGAGCAAAAATACTGCAGGCATAAACAACTTCTTCCAACGATTCAAATTATAGAAAACAAGTCCTCATTAATCAGTCTGAAGGAATACGGATTTAATTTAATATTGTATATATTAATCGAAAAGTATCCACTCTATTAATCGAAAAGTATCCACTCTATTAATCGAAAAGTATCCACTAAAAAAGCTTAAACAGCCTTGCTATATTGCATTTCATTTATTTTGTATTAGGGGAATATTAAAAAAGGTTCCCAAAAAACACTTCATACGGACCAATTTCTTGGCTAATTTTTCATCATTTTCCTGAGTGCCCTCGAAATCCGCTCCTTTTAACCTGCCCCAATTTTTTTTCTGTGAATATTTAATCTTTTTTTATTATTGGTTTCATAATATGAATTATTTTTTGTTTTTTTGTTTAAAAATTATTTTAAAATGCTTTACGGCTTGGTTATATTGAAAAAAATAATAGAAGTTTTAAAAATAAATACATTGAAATAAGATAACAAATAATGGCCATAGAAGAAATAAAAACTATTAACGTTCTATTGCATACCCAATTGGGTGAATAAACGCAAAAACCATGAGGTATTTCGAATTAAATACAATTACGTATTTTATGGATTATTTACTTTAGACACACAATAAAATTAATTCTATGTATTTAGATGGGTCAGAAACAAATAGATTGTTAATTAGAAAACTTGAAGTTTCGGATATAGCTATTTGGGAAACATTTTTTGAAAACAATAATTTTTTGCCATTTCTGGGATTAGATTTAACCTTAAATAAAAAAACCCAATCAAAAAATTGGATTGAAAGGCAGTTGTGGAGATATGAGAATAATAAGTTTGGACATCATGCACTTATTGATAAACAAACTAATAATCTAATTGGACAATGTGGTTTGCTTACTCAGGAAATAGACAATAAAATAGAAACTGAAATAGGATACCATATTATTCCTGAATATTGGGGTAAAGGATACGCAACTGAAGCAGCAAAGAAATTTCGTGATTATGCTTTTGAAAAAGACTTGTGTAATTCATTAATATCAATTATTGATATCAGAAATATTGCTTCACAGAAAGTGGCTGAAAAAAATGGTATGAGAAAAACCAAACAGGTAAGATATAATAGTTTGGATGTTTATATCTATAGAATAGAAAAAGATGAATATAAAAACTTATAACAAATATGAATAATCAGAATATTTCATTTCAAACCATTGATTGGACAAAAGTTCTAAAGACAGAACACAAAGGCGAAACCGGAGTTGCGTATTGGCAAACCAAGCAATTTCAAGGTTTACGGCTTAGAATAGTTGAATATTCTAAAGGCTATATTGCTGACCATTGGTGTGAAAAAGGACACATTGTGCATTGTTTGGAAGGAGACTTTACGAGCGAACTCATAAATGGTAAAAAATTTAATTTAACAAAAGGAATGAGCTATGTAGTTTCAGATGAGTTAAGTTCGCATCGCTCAGTTACAAAAAATGGAGTCAAGTTATTGATTATTGACGGAGATTTTTTAAAACTCAAAACCGAATAGATAATAAAAAAATAGCCGGAAGTTTTTTTGCTTCCGGCTATCTAATGTATTAAGAAAAATCTATCTCTTACTTAAGAATCAGTTTCTTAACTTTTGTTGAAAATTCGCCAATAAACTTAAGATGATAAATTCCGGATTGATACTTTGTGAGATCAAGAATCACCTCATCATTACCCTTAAGGTTAAAAACTGCAACAGTTTTTCCGCTTGAAGCGAAAAGAATCACTTTATTAAATTCTTTAACATTATTGATTTTTATGCTTCCATCTGAAGGATTTGGATAAACTGATATTTCCCTGTCAATATTTAGTGATAAACTTTTTGTGATGTTAATTACACTATACTCACCATCGCTCGAAGGATAAACTTCTTCGGTATAAGCATCATAATAAGGATTAAGCATGGTATATTCTATAGGGATAATAGATTTTGTTGTTGAATTCCAAACTTTTAGAATAATTGGATTACCTGCTTCATATCCTTTTTCAAGATTTGTTGTACTGAAAACAGCAAGTTCATTATCAAAAGCATAATTAGAATTAATTTTCATTGCTCCTACTAAAGTTTCGTCAGCGAAGGCAGCAACTTCATCACCAATATTTAATCCATCAATATAAATTGAATAAACCGGATCAGCAGCATTTCCTCCCGTGAAATTAAAGTATTCGGTAGTGATTTTTGACGCATTTGAGAATTTTTTATCAGTTGAAGGATAAATTAAAACATCGTCATTATTCATTTTAACGAGGTAGCCTTCGGTCGGAATTAGGTTTCCAATTCCGTTTATCCAGTTAGGCCCGATTTTGCGAAGCATATCGCCGGTTGAGTTCCTTACGAAATCAAGATTTTCTAAAACATCTGTGAACGCAACAATGGCGTCAATTGGAGAATCAAGCAACATACTGATAAAATGATAACCGGTAGATAAACCAATGGGAGTTTGTGGATCAATCGGCTCACCTGATAAATACAAATCTTCCTCTCCGGTCATTTTAAATAAATAACCCTCGGTGGTAACCCAATCACCAATTCCATTTATCCAATTCGGGCCTATCTTTCTTAGCATATATCCAAGTGAATTTCTTACATAAGCCAAATTATCGCCCATAATATCACCTAATACAGCCATCATATCAGGTTCCGAAAATATAAGATTTGTTGAAACAAATTGAAATCCTACATATAAATTAATTGGTTCGGAACATGGGCCGCAACTACTAAAACATACAAGGTCTAAAACTGTATTAACTTCAGGTACTGTAAAAAACCGGTTAGTATATTGAGAACATTCATCGGGTACTATTTCGGCATCATCCCATGTTATTCCATTAATAAATTTATATTCATAGAAATCATTGGAAGTAAGAATAGTTGTGTATGTATAAATATCGTTTCCGGTTGTAGTCATTTCAGTAGCACCGGGATCCCATCCCTGGAAACCACCTGCAACATGTACTCCGTCTGCTGAAACTTCTTCGTTGCTCATGTCAACCTGGAAAGTAATTTCAACATCAACCGGAGGATTGCCGCATGGGCCGCATTCACCGTAACATACAACATCTAAAGTGGTGTTAACATCAGGAACAGTAAGAAATCGATTATTATTGTTCGAGCATTCTGGTGGTACCATTTCATCTTCTCCCCATTCGTCTCCATTGAGGTACTTAAACTCATGGTATTGTTCGCTTGTCAAAGTAAGGGTAACAGCGTAAATATTATCTCCCATATCTGATAATTCGGTTGAGGTTGTATTCCAACCCTGAAAACTTCCTGCAACATGAACTCCGTCTGCTGAAACTTCTTCGTTAGTCATATCAACCTGAAAAGTTACATCTACTTCAACAGGCTGTCCGCCACATGGATCACAACTTCCAAAACAAACAAGGTCTAAAACAGTATTCGCATCAGGCACTGTCAGGAATCTGTTATTATTATTGGAACACTCGGGAGGAACGCTTTCATCTTGTCCCCATTGATTTCCATTAATGAATTTGTATTCGTAATAATCACCAACCGAAAGAATAAGAGTTACCTGATAAACATTATCGCCAACATCGGTAAGTTCGGTTGTTCCAGGATCCCAACCCTGGAAACTACCAGCAACATGAACACCATCGACTGAAACTTCTTCATTTGTCATATCAACCTGAAAAGTAATTTCTACTTCAGGGGGAGCACAAACGACACAACTACCAAAACATACAGCTTCCAAAACTGTGGCATCTTCGGGAACTGTGATAAAACGATTTCCGTTTTGGGCACAACCTGCCGGCACACCTTCATCTTGTCCCCATTGATTACCATTTACGAATTTATACTCAAAATACGCTCCAACTTCTAAGTCTAACGTAATTGCGTAAATTGCATCCGTTTCTATAAAGAGCTCGGTGGCAGCCGGATCCCATCCCTGAAAACTTCCTGCAACATGAACACCGAATTCAGAAACAATCTGTTCGGCCATGTCAACCCTAAAGGTGACGTCAACAGCATTTGCTTTATTTGTAAATCCGATAAGAAATACCGTAATTAGCAAAATGCCTGTAAATTTTGTGATAAAATTTTTCATAAGTAATAGTTTTTATTAATAAATATGTTTAATTAGTTTATAATTCCAATGATAAACGGCTTAAAATTAGTAAATTTTAATAGATGTAACAAAAAAAACAGGTTTTTTTTTAATTTTTTGGAAATAAATGAAAATTTTATTATGGAAGCCCTTGGAACTTACTGATGCAAACGTTTGCTATGAAAGGTATTTTAAAGAAATAAAATGAATAAAAAAAAGAAATTCATACCTTTAGGTCGAATTTCTGATAATAAGTTTTGTTTTTATTTGCTTTTCCTCCGGTAAAAAATCTTCATCTCCATTTTTAATTCTTTTAAACAGCAGTTTTGTTGCTTCCCTGCCTATTTCATATCCGAATTGATCAATTGAAGTCAGGCTTGGAGTTGTTATTTCCGCACTAAAGCTATTTTCGAAACCAATAATTTTAACATCCTCGGGGATTTGTAATCCTAATGCTTTACTTGCTAACATTATACCAAAAGCTGTTTTGTCGTTGACAGCAAAAACACCATCCGGCCTTTCAGCTTTTTTAAAAACTGAAAGTGCTATTCTTCGGCTATCTGAAAAAGTATCGCACGGAAAAAAAAGATTTTGATCAATGGGAATACTATTATCGGTTAAAGCATTTTTATAACCTTCGTACCTGTTTTTACCGATTGAAAGGTTTGTTGGGGCCGAAAATATAGCGATCCGTTTACAACCTCTTTCTATTAAATGAGTAACAGCAATGTAAGCTCCATGGTAATCATCCGACATCACTTTATCAACATTTAATTCATCGCTAATCCTGTCGAATAAAACTAATGGAATTTTACAACTAATTAATTTTTTGATGTGGGAAAGGTCTTTAGTTTCTTTTGATATTGACACCAAAACACCATCAACTCTATTTGATAACAGGCTTTGTGTGTTAATAACCTCGCGTTTGTAAGATTCATTTGATTGTGATATAAAAACATTAAAGTCGTTATTGTAGGCAATTTCCTCAACTCCACTTATTACGGTTGAAAAATAACTATGCATTATCTCCGGAATAATTAGCCCGATTGTTCTTGTCGATTTATTTCTAAGGTTCAAAGCAATCTGATTTGGTTTATATCCAAGCAAATCGGCAAGTTCTTTTACGGCTTTTTTTGTCTTAGGGCTTATGTCGGGATGGTCGCTTAATGCTCTGGAAACAGTAGAGATAGAATATCCTAATTTTAAGGCAATGTCTTTTATTGTTATCTGATGTTCCATAGCAAACACGAAATATTAAAATACTTAACCGACAAAAATACAAAAAGTATTTAGATAGAAATGTTTTTTGCAAACGATTGCATTAATTCATTAAAAAAACTTGTTACTTGTTTTTTTTCTTTTGCTATAAATATCGTTATAAAATTATAAGTTTTTGAATTTTAAAGTTATTATCCGATTGAATTTTAACATAATAAACTCCGGTTTTCAAATCCGAAATATTTATTGAATGAGAAATATCACTTTTAAAAAGAAGCTGCTCACCAAGCGAGTTAAAAATTGTTATTGAAAGCCGGGAATCTGCAGGCAAAAAATAAATAATATCACGGGCAGGATTAGGATAAAATGATAGCTTTTCTTTTTGAGAATTTATTGAAGATAAAGATTTTTCAACATTGATAACACTATAAAAACCATCATCTGTGGGATAAACTTTTTCAATGTATGCTTCATCATTATCACTTATCATTTCATATTCAAATGGAATTATTGATTGAGTTGAAAAATCCCAAACTTTTAAAATTATTTGATTACCTGATTTATATCCTCCTTCGGAATTAGTTGTACTAAAAACCGAAAGTTCATTATCAAAAACATTTTGAGAGTTGATTTTGACTGCACCGATAATATTATTGCCTTCAAAAGCAGCTATTTCATCACCAATTTCCAAACCTGAAACATAAATCGTGAAAACAGGATCTGCTGCGTTTCCACCTTCGAAATCGAAATGCACAGGTTTTAAATTTTCTGCTCCCGCAAATTTTTCCTTTGAATCAGGATAAATCAGAATATCCGAATCATTCATTTTTACGAGATAGCCCTCTTTTTGATTTAGGTTTCCAATTCCATTTACCCATACAGGGCCAATTTTGCGAAGCATATTACCGCTTGAATTTCTAACAAAATTTAGATTGTCTAAAACATCATTAAAAGCCACTAAGGCATCCATTTGATTTGTTCGCAAATAACTAATAAATTGGTAACCGCTTAAAAGTCCAATAGGAGTTTGAGGATCAATAAATTCTCCTGCCACTTCAAAACTGTCGGCAGAATTCATTTTAACCAAATATCCTTCGGTTGTAATCCAATCACCGATTCCATTCACCCATACAGGCCCGATTTTTCGAAGCATGTTTCCTTCTGAATTTCTTACAAAATCAAGATTGCTGTTTAGAATATCCGATAAAACCTGAACCATTTCCGGATTATCAGGAATTAAATTTGAAGAAATGATTTGATAACCTGCATTTAAATCAAATTCAAGCATATGAGTTCCGGGTAATATTTCGATTTGCCATATAATTTCATCAGTTTGATTATTCGGAACATTATCACTAACAATGGCTGTTAGCGTATGCTCGCCAACATTTGATTCTTCGGCAAGTATTGAATAGCTTGAAATTTCTGAAACTAATTCATCATCAAACATCCAACTGTAAATTAAATTGTCATTCTCGGGATCCGAAGCTACAATCGAAAAGTCGATAGTTTCGCCAAGCTGCATCGAAATATTTAATTGTTCGGGTTCATAACTAATGATTTCAGGAGGTAAGTTTGGTAAAACAAAAGCTTGGTTTGGAGTCATTCCGCTTACTGGCATCGTTGTTGAAACATAAGGTTCGAAAAATGCATAAACCTTCGATAAAGTGGGATGATTTCCTGTTGAGTTTCCTAAGGGGAATGATTTAGGAATTATTTGATTATCTTCTTCAGAAATATGAACTGAAATAACTATTCCCTGAGGGTTGTTGAGAGAGTTCCACGGAATTGATATTTCCGTCAATCCGTTTTCCTGCCAGCCTTCATAAGAATTGCATCCTGCACCTCCCGGATATTGCCAGCCTTTTGCTTCCCATTTATTTAATTGGATTGAGCCTCCGCCACCTTCGATTGCTACTTGATATTCCGGCAGGAAAGGATCTGCAAAATCAACTCTTCCCCATGAACCTGTGGAAGCTCCGCTTCCTGAAATTTGATCGGTGTCGATATTTACAAAAAGATCACCTTCTGAATTCAGATCAAATTCATAAAAACCTATATAAAGATTTTGGTCGTCCCAGGTTATAAAAACCGAATATTCATCAAAATCCATTAATTCAGTTTCAGGATCAAAATCGTTTGTACCGTCAATATTTACTGAATGGGGTGTTGAACCGGATAAAGTCGTAAAATTCGCAATGTTTTCTCCTTCAATTTGATTACCGTTTAAATCCATTATGTTCTCTGCAATAATCTGTCCTGCATCACCGGGTATCCAATTTTCCTGAATGTTTAGGTGAACTTTTCGCCAATCCGATTGACGAACAGCCGAAACCAAAGTGTAATTATTTGAAAAAGAAACAAGCGAATAATTTGTTATATTTTGAGAAGTTGCGAGATCGACAGCTTCGCTAAAAGTTAATTCAACAGTATTTTGATCAATTTGAAAAGCCAGGTCATTTAATTGCGGAGGTATGAAATCCATGTTTTGAGCGGCAAGAATATTTAATTCAGGTACAACTGTTCCCGAAGGCGTTGAAGTCGGGCCTGCAAATAATCTTGTATTAAATTGATTATATCCTGTTATTTCATCACCTTTAACCAAAGTTCCTTCGAACTCAATATTGTGATTAGCCCCACCATTTCCGAGTATCAATGCAACAGTTGCTCCTGAAGCTGAATTTCGTTGGCCGCAATATGAGCCGTAATCACCCCAGATTCTTTGTATGTGATCTTTACCCGACCAGATTAAGTCCATCAGACCGGGCGACCAACCTGATTTTATATATCCGTTTCCATCAAAAAAGTCGTAATAAACATCAAGATAATTAACTTCGGAAGTTAGTTCAATGGTTTTATTTACACCCGATTGCGAGAAGTTAACCCTGGCTATATCGCCGGAACTTTGCAGGATATCAATTTCATAAATTGAGTTCTGTTGATTAGGATAAACATCGGAAAGTGCTGCAACATGATTGTTGGAGTTTTCATTATAATCGCCATCGGTTTCAGCCCAGTAAGCCATATCTGATCCAACCACGGAATAAGCTACTCCCATATCGTTTTTATAAAATAACCAGTTTATTTTCCCTCCGATACTTTCGAAAACAGCGAAAATTTTATCGTTATGAATTACAACTTCATCTACCCCATCATGATCAACATCATTGTAAAAAGCAGCAGGGCCTGCCGAATATTGTCCGTCTGCCCATCGGGAGGCTTCGGCATAAACATTTGCATTTTTAATATGAGCGGAATAACGATGCTCCCAATCGGCAATTTCTCCATCGGTATGCCAGCCGGTTTCATGTAGATTAATCATAAGAATATACCAGGCAAGTTGAGCCAAATTATTATCGGGGGCTGTCATAATGTTATTATAAGCATCGCTCCAAACGTATCCATAATTCCATTTAGGTTCATGAAAATCGGAATGAGAAGCTGTTGAAGCCCAATTTATATACCAGCTATTATTGCTTCCGCCATATCCTCCTTCACCACCGAGAAGACCGTAAGTTCCGGGTGTGATCTCAGCACCTGTACCATTAAAATCGGAATTCATCATAGCATCTTCTAATTTCCAAACATTAACACCCGGATAATTATCATGGCAATACCATAAAACACTTTCATAATTGTCGAGGAAGAAAGTTCCGTCATGTTCATTCATTTCGGCAGCAACTTCCCAATCGGTTCCATAAACGCAAATATTATATTGTCCGATACCTGCAATTTGATTCTTTGCTGCCGTAGCATTATAATGCATATTACCAACAAAGGTATTATTAATAGGGATAACTCTTAAATCCACTCCCGAACCATTATTCATCCAATGTATCTTCCGGTTATCGTAGCCGTTAAGATGAGGCCCGTCATCCAAAACCACTCCCCAAACACCGTGTTGTTGCCAATTGTCGCCAAGCCAGTCAATCACTCCTGCATCGGGATAACTTCCCGGTGCAAGCCATACACGCTCGGGAATCCAGGCTGTACGGGGTTCATAATTATACCTATAATCAACCATATCGCATTCAACACCTACCGACCAATTATTCATATTGTTATTGGTAAAGGGCATAATATGTTGCCCGAGAGCAGAGGTCATCATTGAAACAATGCCCTGTGAGGCAAGGTTAGTCAGCCAATCATTAAATTCAGGATTATGCCATTGTGCGGCAGGCATCAATGTGCCTGACATATGAAAATTTCCCGGAGTTGAAGTTGCCTCGTGTACCTGTAAAACTTCATCGAAACCACTACCTTCCAAACCACTTTGTCCGTTGGGGCTACCATAAAAAACTTCAGTATATGTGAGTCCCTGATTGCCGTGATGGACAAAGGCACAATTTCCGTTTGCATCAATATTTTTTCCGTTGGAATGGAAATCATCAGCTTGTTTTCCATCAACAAATATTGTTAAATGAAATTCCATATCCTCAGGTTTTGTATCTGATGCAATATTGGTTTGCATTTCCCAAAGATTTAAGTCGGGTGTACGCAGTTGATAAGTTTCATCTTTTGACATTTCCTTTATTTTTAGATCGAAATGCCTGTCAAGAATTATATTTTCATTGAATTTATTATTTATTTTTAATTCAAGAAATACATCTGAATTTTCAAAAAGGTCTTCAACAATCTCGTTATGGTTTCTGATAACCATATTATCGAAGGTAATTCTAAGAAATAATTGTTCGCCATCGGTTTTAGCAAAAACCGAACTGATATCTCCTGTTTGGGTATTACAATCCCCAATTTCATCAAAATCTATAATATCGGATTTCCCCCAAAATTTCACATCTCCGCTAATAATTTGTCCAAAAGATAACTTAGCTGAAAAAGACAGTAAAATTATCATTATAAAAAAGTAAAAAAGTTTGTTTTTTTTCATAAGAGTTTAAATTATTGAATATCAAAAATATTCCCTATTAATTATTACAAAAATAATAAAAATTCAGGTTTTGATAATTAAAAAACTATAAATTTATTTTTTTAGTATAAAAGTTTTTTTTTAATTTCGTTCTTTAAAAATTGAAAATATTGGATTGTTAATTGAATTTATAGTTATGAAAAAATTGATACTAGTATTATTTATATTTGTTTCAATCGAAGGGTTTTCGACAATATCTTGGATGGGTAATCATTCAGCAAATCAATCAAGTAGTTCTCAAGATGTAACATTTTATGTTGAAATGTATGATAATTATGACGGGTGTCATGCAGAAGTAGGTATATATTATAACGATTCTTGGAATTTACACACAATGTCTTATCAAGGTCCAAGTGGTAATAATTCAACTTGGTCCGTTACTTTTACTGTACCATCTGGTTCTCATAACTATTACTATCATGGTTGGGATGATTGGGGAGCGAATGTTTGGGATAATAATGGTGGTTCTAATTATACTATAAATGTTATTGCTGCAACAACCACAACTGATGGAAACTGGAATACTGGAAGTACATGGAGTTGGGGAGTTGTTCCAACAAGTGATGATATAGTAATAAATAATAATGTTAATTTAGATATTGATGTATCCATTTCCTCTTTAACTATTAATTCAGGTAAATCGTTGACAATAAATCAAGGTAAAGGTCTAACAGTTTCTGGAACACTTACAAATAGTGCAGGAGAAAGTGGGTTAGTAATTTATTCAGATGCCACAGGAAGCGGCTCCCTTATAACAGACCAAGCTGTTTCCGTAACTTGTCAAAGATATATTCCTCAATTTAGTAAAGGCACAACCGGCATGCATTTTCTTTCTTCACCTGTTGCTGCTCAAAATATAAGTACTGAGTTCTTTAATGTAGCAACACCGGTACCGACTGGAGTGGATTTTTTCTACTTTAATGAAGAACATAATTACTGGATAAATATTAAAAATGGAACTGCTTATAACCAGGGAGCAACATGGGAACACTTTTCCAATGATGCTAATCCTTCATTTACAGTTGGAAAAGGTTATCTCGTTGGTTATAATACAAATGTAACAAAAGATTTTGCCGGTACGTTAAATACAGGAAATAAAACTCCGACCATAACTTATACATCTGGAGAAGGAGATGGATGGAATTTGATTGGAAATCCTTACCCATCGGCTATAGATTGGGATGAGGAAACCTGGAGTCGTACAAATGTTGACGGGACTGTTTATGTATATGACGGAACAGCAGGTCAATACATTAGCTGGAATGGCACAACAGGAGGTTTGGATGGAGGAATTATTCCTGCAATGCAGGGCTTTTTAGTAAAAGCAAATGCTGCATCTCCTTCAATAACAATTCCCACGGCATCACGAGTACATAGTTCTCAGGCTTATTATAAATCATCTGAAACAATTAAAGACCTTTTAGTATTGAATGCAGCAGGAAACGATTATGAAGATAATATTTATATTAATTTTAACGAAAATGCAAGTATCGGTTTTGACAACGAATTTGATGCTTATAAACGTTTTGGAACAGAAGAAGCACCACAATTTTATTCAATAATTCCTGATGATATTCTATCTATAAATGTGTTACCCTATTCGGATGAGGAGGTACTAATACCATTAGGATTGGAAGTAGGGACTGAAGGCGAATATGTGATATCTGTTAAGGAAAATACGTTTATTGAAACTGTACAAATTTATTTTGAAGATTTGGAAAACGGGGAAAAAACAGAACTGAAAACCTCTACAAGTTATGCGTTTACTTCACATCCTGACGATGATCCTGAACGTTTTATGCTTCACTTTTTTGGTGTAAGTGGAATTGAAAACTCATATCAAACGAATGAAAGACAATTCTATGTTTATAATAACACTATAAATATTATTAGCGAAGAATTGCAATCAGGAACAATACAAGTTTTCGATATGCTTGGCCAAAAAGTAATGGAAAAAGAATATTCAGGCCACGATAATTCAATAAATCTTAATTTACTTCCTGCTATTTATATTGTTAGAATAATTTCAGGAGAAAATATAGTTAGCGGGAAAATTCACATTGATTAAAAAACTTGAAAAATATAATTATGAAAACCAAATTTAGAATATTAATATTAAGCTTTTTAATAGCAGGAGCTACCTTGATTTCATCAAACATTTCTGCTCAAACCGATCCCCCTCCACCTCCTCCCTCGGGACATGGAGGATCAACAAATCAAACTCCGGGTGGCAGTGCACCAGTTGGAAGTGGGCTATTTATTCTTATTGGTTTAGGTGCCATTTATGGATCGAAAAAATATATTTCTAAAAAGAAGAAAGACTAAAGTTATTAATTAAAAAATTACAATCATGAAAAAATTTACTTTTTTACTTTTGTTATTGTTTTTATATGCAGCGACTCAGGCCTTGCCATGGGGGCATCGTTATGATGTAGAGCAAGCTAATCAAAACATTACAGTTGATATTAATACTTCTTTCAGAGTTTCAGTTGAATGGGGTGAAGGTGATTGGGATGGTGCAATGGGTTCTGCATTTGGATATGGAACTTCAACTGATGGTACTAATTGGACATGGATTGAATTACCATGGTTTGAAGATGGCGAAGGAAGTAATAAAAGATGTAGAGCCGATGTAAGCATTAGTACTCCGGGTAAATATTATTACGCTTATCGAATGATTAAAGCTGCTAATGGCGGTACATCATATTCATTTGGTAGTACTGATTGGGCGGAAAATTTGGCAGACCTTAATGCCACATCTACCATTATTGTAGGTGAGGTAAGTAAAACTGACGGTAGCTGGGCAAATCCTGATACATGGGAAGATGGTACAAAACCTACAAATTCCGATAATGTAGCTATTATGCATGATGTAAATATTTCTTCAAACGGAGAAGCAAAATCATTATATGTTTATTCAGGCAAAATATTTACAATTGAAGATAATGGAAATATAACAATTACTGATGATCTAACAAATAATGGAACTTTCACAATTCAATCTAACCTTGATGGTACCGGTTCACTTATTACAACCAACGGACCAATATCAGGAAGTGTTACTTTTCAAAGATATATTGTTGGGTATCCGGATGCAACTCATGGATGGCATTTTCTGTCCTCGCCTATTGAAACATTTAATATTGCAGGTTCTGCATTTGATCCCGGTGCTGATGATGTAGTATATGGATGGGATGAAACAACAGGTATTTGGATGAATTCAAAAGCCGGTGATCCAACTCAAATTGTATCGGGCACAGGTTACCTTACATCATGGAAATCAACCGACACAAAGAATTTTTCCGGCAACCTGAATAATTCTAATATACCCAAGTCAAATCTTTCATTTACAGATGGAAGTTCATATTCCGGCTGGCATTTGCTTGGAAATCCATTTCCATGCGCCTTATTATGGGATGCAACTTCGTGGAGCCGTTCAAATGTAAATGCTAATGCAAAAATTTGGAATGAAAGTAATGCAAGTTATTCCGATATCTCACAGAACGGAATCATACCTGCTACGCAAGGATTTATGGTTTATGTTACCGGAAGTACAAACTCTTTGACCATTCCAACAGCTGACAGAACACATAACTCACAAGCATGGTACAAAGATGTAGATGTAAATACGATAAAACTTACAGCGATTGATCCTGAAGGAAGTACAGCACAAGAAAGCATAATAAAATTCAACGAAAATTCAACTACAGGATTTGATAATGAATTTGATTCTTACTTCCTTGCCGGATATGCTCCACAATTTTATTCAGTCATTAATGATGTAATTGCTGTTTCAACAAATACTTTACCTGAAATCTCAGAACAATTAAGTATTCCTTTCAGCTTTATAAAAAATTCATCTTCTAACTTTTATATTGAAGCTGAAGGCCTTGAAAATATTTTCCCCCAAACCTTAGTTTCGTTAGTTGATTTAAAAACAAACACTACTCAAAATCTATTGGAAAATCCTGTTTATACTTTTGAATCTTCAGAAGGTGATGATGCTGAAAGGTTTTTAATACAATTTGGTGTTCTGGGCCTTGAAGAAGAAAACCTTGAAAATAAATTGAATTTCTACATTTACAACAATACTCTTAACATTGTTAATAACGACTTGCAAGCCGGCACAATACAACTTTTCGATATGATAGGCCAAAAAGTTATGGAGAAAAATTATTCAAGTGCTGATAACTCAATTAACATTAATTTACCTTCTGCTTATTATATTGTAAGAATAATTTCAGGAAAAAATATTGTTAATGGTAAAATACATATTGATTAAAAATACTAAAAATATATAATTATGAAAACCAAATTGAAAATTTTTGCAATAACTTTATTAGTAGCAGGTGCTACTTTGATGTCATCAAATATTAATGCCCAAACCGATCCTCCTCCTCCCCCGCCCTCTGGACATGGAGGCTCAAGCAATCAACCCCCAGGTGGTGGTGCACCAATTGGTGGTGGCTTATTTATACTACTTGGATTAGGTGTAGTTTATGGAGCAAAAAAATTGATTGTTAAGAAAGAAAAAGAGTAAGGTTTTAGATGGAATGTTGGAGTGGTGGAATAATGGAAAACAAACTCACAAGGTTTAAGTAACTTTCCACCATTCCACTACTCCATTCTGCCAATAATTTTAGTTTTAATTCCACTCCGAAAAGGCATTTTTAATCATCTGGAATGTTTCTTTTTTCCTAATACTTAATAATTCTTCTTATAAGTTTTTCTTAACTTGCCGGCAAATTTCAATCAATTAAATGAACGGAATTTATATTCATATTCCTTTTTGCCGTCAGAAATGTAATTATTGTAATTTCTTTTCAATAGCTTCATTGAGATATAACTCTGATTTTATTAAGGCTTTGCTGATTGAAATTAAATTACAAAAAGAATATTTTTCGCATGAAAAAATTAAAACAATTTACTTTGGAGGGGGAACTCCTTCGATGCTTTCCATAGGTGAAATCAATTCAATTCTTAATGCAATAAATGATTCATTTTCGATCGAAAAAAATACTGAGATTACAATAGAAGCCAATCCCGATGATCTTAGTGTTGAGAAAATCATTGAATTGAAAAACTCTTCTATTAATCGGATAAGTGTAGGTATTCAATCCTTTAACGATGATGATCTGCATTATTTAAACCGGAAACATAATTCGGAACAAGCTAAAAATTCCATTCCTCTATTGAAGGATTTTGGTTTTGAAAATATTAGTATTGACTTGATTTACGGAATTCCAACTCTTACCGAAAAAAATTGGGATAAAAACCTTGACATTTTTTTTTCAATGGAAATCCCTCATCTGTCAGCTTATTCATTAACAGTTGAAAAAAAAACAATTCTTGATAATTTGATCAGAAAAGGAAAAGCAGAAAATATCAGCGAGAGCCAAAGTATTCAGCATTTTAAACATTTAATAAACCGAATGGAAGAAAAAAATTATATTCATTATGAAATATCTAATTTCAGTAAGCCCGATTGCTATTCAAAGCATAACAGTATTTATTGGACAGGTGGGAAATATCTCGGTTTAGGGCCTTCGGCACACTCATTTAATGGGAATTCGCGGCAATGGAATGTTGCAAATCTTTCAAAATATATTCAGAGTTTAAAAAATGAAAACGTTCCGGCAGAAATTGAAATTCTAAATAAAAATCGAAAATATAATGAGTATATTATGACTTCCTTAAGAACAATTTGGGGTTGTAAAGAAGACATAATTAAAGAAAAATTCGGCGAAAACTATCTAAATAATTTTTTAAAAACATCTGAGAAACATCTCCAGAACAGGACATTAATTTTTCAAAATGAAAAATATATTTTAACAAAATCAGGAAAATTATTTGCTGATGGAATAGCCAGCGATTTTTTTATTTAAGCATCTATTCATTTTAATCCGGGAATCTATTTAATTAAAAACTCACAATATTTTTTTAAATTTGCTGCTAATTTCAAAGAATAAAAATGCCTATTTTAGGATCTTTAATTAAAAAAGCATACGAGCTAAGAAGCAAGCCTCTTGATAAAAGACGGAAAATCAATTGCTACAAAGCTCAAAAAAGAGAATTGCTAAAGCTTCTGAAGCGTGCTCAATTTACTGCATTTGGAGAATATTATAATTTTTCTAAAATATTGAAATCTGACGACATTGTTAAATCTTTTCAAGAAACTGTTCCGGCTCATGATTATAATTCCATATATAAAAAATGGTGGTACAGATCATTAAACGGCGAAACCTTTGTTTGTTGGCCCGGTAGAGTAAAATATTTTGCTTTAAGCTCCGGAACTTCTGAGGCATCAAGTAAACAAATTCCGGTAACCAATGATATGTTAAAATCAATTCGAAAAGCAAGTATAAGACAATTGATTACTACATCAAAATATGATTTCCCTCTTGAATTTTATCGAAAAGGAATATTAATGATTGGCGGCAGTACTCACCTGCAATACAATGGAATGTATTATCAAGGTGATTTATCGGGAATCACCACCGGTAATCTGCCATTTTGGTTTCAGCATTTTTATAAACCCGGAAGGCGGATTTCAAAAGCTCCCGATTGGGAGACAAAATTGAGCGAAATTGTAAAAAAAGCTCCTGATTGGGATATTGGAATTATTGTCGGTATTCCGGCATGGATACAAATTTTATTGGAAAGAATCATAAATGAGTACAATCTCAAAACAATTCATGATATTTGGCCGAATCTATCTGCTTTTGTTCATAGCGGAGTTTCGTTTAGCCCTTATGTAAAAAGCTTTGAAAAACTCTTTGGCCATCCGATTATTTATAACGAGTCCTATCTTGCATCTGAGGGATATATTGCTTTTCAAAATCGCCTCGATGTTAATTCAATGGAAATGCTATTAAATAATGGTATATTTTTTGAATTTATTCCTTTCAATGATTTAAATTTTGATACTGACGGTAATCTCAAAGAGAACCCAAAAACACTTACAATTAAAGAAGTAGAAGAAGATAAAGAATATGCTTTGCTGTTGTCAAACAATGCGGGTGCATGGAGATACCTAATTGGTGATACAATTAAATTCACATCCAAACAAAAAAATGAAATAATTATAACCGGTAGGACAAAACATTTTATAAGCTTATGTGGTGAACATCTTTCAGTCGAAAACATTAACCGAGCTATTGAATTGCTTCAAGAAGAATTTAACATTGAAATTCGTGAATTTACGGTGTGTGGCATCAATCATGATCCCATGTTTGCTCATAAATGGTATCTTGGTACGGAGGATGAAATTGACCCCGAGATTGCTAAACAAAAAATTGATGAATATTTAAATTATCTTAACGATGATTATCGTGTCGAAAGAATGGAAGCAATTAAAGATGTTTTTGTTGAGGTTTTACCTATCGAAGTTTTTAATAAATGGTTAAAGAAAAAAGGGAAAGAAGGTGGGGCAAGTAAGTTTCCAAGAGTATTTAAGAAAGAACAAGTGGCAGAATGGGAAGAACATATAAAAGAATGTTTAAATTTAAATAAATAATTATGCATCCCTTAATTGAAGGAGTGATCTTAGGATTAACACTGGCAATATTTTTTGGCTTCGGGCCTGCATTATTTGCATTGATTCAAACAAGTATTCATCGTGGTTTTTGGTCGGGCTTCCTTTTGGCAATTGGTGTTTTTTTAAGTGACCTCGTTGTTGTTGGATTGTGTTTTTTCGGAGCAATTCAAATAATTACCAAGCCTGAAAATCATCTTGCTTTTGGATTAATAAGCGGAGGGATTTTAATAATTTTTGGAATTGTAACTTATTCTCATAAAATACATGTTGACGAAAATAATAATACCATTAAGATTAAAACACCTCATCCGATAACATATATTCTTAAAGGATTTTTTCTGAATATTGCAAATCCGTTTATCTGGATTTTCTGGATGGGAGTGGTTGTAGCAATGACGGCAAACTACGGAGCTGAAATTAAACCCTTGGTTTTTTTCTTTTCAGCAACATTGCTTACAGTTTTAGGAACAGACCTTTTAAAATGTTTTGGTTCTTTTAAAATAAAAAAATTTCTAACACCCCAAATTATGACTTTAATAAACAGAGTTGCAGGTATTGGTTTAGCAATTTTCGGTTTATTTCTGATTTTCAGGGTTATTTTTGATTTTTAATAAAGTCTCAGCAAACCGAAGATCAGTTTTCTTTGTTATTTTAATGTTTTCAGAATTTCCTTCAATCAGGTGAATTTCCTCTCCCATTTTTTCTAAAACGGAAGCATCATCAGTAAAACTTTCATCAAATTCCTGAAGATATGCTTGTTTTATTTTTCCCGAATAAAATGTTTGTGGAGTTTGAATAATTCGGAATTTAGTTCTATCGATTGCATAGCTTTTTCCATCTTCGCTTATTTGCCTGATAGAATCGTTTATTTTTGAAACGGGAATTGCATTCCCGAATTTTTTAACATCAGAAAAGCATTTATTAATTGTAGTTTGATCTACCAAAGGCCTGACCCCATCATGAATTGCCACAAAACTTTTGTCGGGAATAAATTTTAATGCGTTTTTTACTGAATAAAACCTTTCGCTTCCACCCTCAACAAGTCGATGATTAATTTCAAATTTATATTCAAAACAAAGATTTTTCCAAAATTCAAAATATTCTTGCGGCAAAACAAGGAAAATTTCTATTTCTTTAGAATAATTATAAAAACCTAAAATTGTGTGCATTAACAAAGGCCTACCTGCAATATTCAAAAATTGTTTAGGGGTTTTTGAATCAAACCTCTTTCCTATTCCGCCGGCAACTATTATTAAATATTCTTTCAATATTTTTAGTAAACTTTCTAATGAAATTACTTACAAAACCAGCATTGCATCACCGTAAGAGTAGAACGAATATTTTTTCTCTACAGCTTCCTTATAAGCTTTTAATAGGAAATCATATCCCGCAAAGGCTGAAACCGCCATCATCATAGATGATTGTGGCAAATGAAAATTAGTAATAATTGCATTGGGAAGAGTGAAATTATAAGGAGGAAAAATAAATTTATTTGTCCATCCGTTAAAAGGTTTCAGCATACCACTAATTGTAACAGATGATTCTAAGGCTTTTAAAGAGGTTGTGCCAACTGCAACTATATTATGTTTATTATTTTTTGCACTATTTACAAGGTCAACACATTCTTCATTAATTATTAATTCTTCCGAACCCATTTTATGCTTTGAAAGGTCTTCAACTTCGATATTTCTGAAGTTACTCATGCCTGCGTGAAGAGTAATTTCGGCAAAATCAACACCCATAATTTCAAGCCTTTTCATAAGCTGCCGTGAAAAATGCATACCTGCTGTTGGTGCTGCTATTGCTCCCTCGTGTTTTGCATAAATGGTTTGATATCTTTCCTCATCTTCCGGTTCAAGGGGCCGATCAATAATTTTCGGCAGAGGAGTTTGACCCAACCTTTGAATAGTTTCTTTGAATTTTTCATAAGAGCCGTCAAACAAAAATCGCATTGTTCTGCCCCTTGAAGTAGTGTTGTCAATTATTTCGGCAACCAATTCGTCGTCTTGCCCAAAATAAAGTTTATTACCAATTCTTATTTTTCGGGCCGGATCAACCATTACGTCCCAAAGTCTCGATTCTTTGTTTAGTTCACGTAATAAGAAAACTTCAATTTTTGCTCCGGTTTTTTCCTTTTCGCCATGTAATCGTGCGGGAAAAACTTTTGTATTATTTAAAACAAAAACATCCCCATCAGAAAAATAATTAATTATATCTTTAAAGTTTTTGTGTTCAATGGTTTCTGTTCTTCTATCGATGACCATTAGTTTTGACTCATCTCTGTTAGGAAGAGGCCGCATTGCGATCAATTCCGGAGGCAAATAATATCTAAATTGTGATAATTTCATATAAATAATCTTATTAATCAATTACATTATTGATTTTTTTTAAGGGGTGCAAAGATAATTAATAAATGTGAAAAAGTCAATACTTAATGTAAAATAAGTCAAAATTGATTAATTTTGTTGTTTTCTCATACTAAATTCAACAATTTTCTCTTTTAGCTCCTGAATTTTATAAGCATTAGCTAAATCGTAATCTCCTATTTTGGTGCGACATAAAGAGGAGAGATATGCCCCATTATTCAATGCTTTACCAAAGTCGTAGGCAAGGGAACGAATATAGGTTCCTTTACTACAAAGCACTCGAAAATCAACGAATGGGATATTAATATTTGTAATTTCAAATGTTTTTATGCTTATTTTTTTTGATTGCATGACAATACTGTCATCTTTTTTCCTTGCATATTCATAAGCCCTTTTTCCATTTATTTTTTTTGCCGAAAAAATTGGTGGAATTTGTTCTATAGTTCCAACAAATTTTTTTGTGGTTTCATGGATTAGTACCTCGCTAAGGTTTTCAGTCGGAAATGTGTTATCAACTTCGGTTTCCTTATCATAGGAGGGGGTAGTTGCACCAAGAGTAAATGTTCCGGTATATTCTTTTTCCTGATTTTGGATTTGTTCGATTTTTTTTGTCAGTTTTCCTGTACATAAAATCAATAAGCCTGTAGCAAGCGGATCTAAAGTTCCGGCATGCCCAATTTTTATTTTTCTGATTTTTAAAACCTTGTTTAGAAGTTTTCTGTAGAAATTCACAACATCAAATGATGTCCATTCAAGAGGTTTATCGATTAAAAGGATTTCTCCTTCCGAGAAATCAAAATCTTTTTTAGTTTTATAATAAAATACCATTAATTCTAAGCAAAAATAATTGCAATTAAGCCAATTATAAAACAATAGATTGAGAAATATATTAATTTTCCCTTTTTTACCAAGCCAATCATCCATTTGCAGGCAAGCAAACCGGAAATGAACGCAGCAATAAAGCCAACCGTTAAAGGAATAATTCCAATGTTTGAATTACTTGCCATTTCTCCACCCACAACATCTTTTAAATTAGCTCCAATTATTGGGATGAGAACCATTAAAAACGAAAATTTTGCAATTATTTCTTTTTTATTCCCAATAATAATTCCTGTTGCAATTGTTGAACCTGAGCGAGAAATACCCGGAAGCACAGCAAATGCCTGGGCAATACCGATGATTAAAGAATCAAGAAAATTGATGTTTCGTTTGTTGGATTTTGAGAAATAAGTGAAGGCAAGCAATAAAGATGTTACAATTAGCATTGAGCCTACAAAAACCAAATTTCCGGTGAAAAAACTTTCAATCTCTTCGGCAAAAAACAAACCGATAAAAATAACCGGCAGCATCGAGATAAAAATTTTAATTATATATTTTGTTTGTTCGTTCCATTTAAGTTTAAAAAAACCTTGAATCAAATCCCAAATTTCCTTGTGAAAAACAACAATGGTGCTTAGAACAGTTGCACCGTGAACGACAACAGTATAAACAAGACTTTTTTCGGCATTAACACCGAGAAGTACTTTTCCAATCTCAAGATGGCCACTGCTGCTAACAGGTAAAAATTCGGTAAGGCCTTGAACAATTCCTAAAATTAATGCTTCAAACCAACTCATAAGTAATTTATTATTGATTATTTGATATTTAATTGTTTTAAAAAGTGAAACGACTTTTTTTTACAGCAATTTTTTTAGTCTCTTTTGCCAATAATTCGAAAGTTGTTCCTTTGTATATTTTGTTTCCATTTTGCTACAAATTGATTAGAAAAATATTCTTGCACGTACAAACGCTTACTACCTAATCTTATTATATATTCACAAATTAAGTCATTATAAGCTCATATTAATATTCTAATTCTCAGATTAAGTGTTTCTTTAATGATTTCGTCAAAAATCTGTCTCACAATTTAGTTTTTCTACAAATATATGACTTTTTTTTTGTAATTATTAAGCAAGTAATTTACCCTGTGATAAAATAATTGCTTTTGAAGTTAGTAAATAATTCTGAGAAAACATTACGATTAAATTTTCTTGGATAAAATTTATTTCCAATTTTTGTAAGGGATACTCTTCAAAGGATTGGAAGTTATACGATATAAAAATTGAGTTGCAATATATTTATCCATTTTGCAAAGTGTTTTTTGCAAAAAGTCTTAAAAAATGCAAAATTGATTTTGCAATATTCAAAAATTACTGACATTCAACAATGTTCATAGCCGCTTTTATCCCATCAGCAGCACTCGAAACTATTCCACCTGCATAACCGCTTGCTTCGCCCACGATATAAAGATTTTTCATGCCCTCACAGAGCCCATTCGAATTACGTAAAACCTGAATCGGTGATGAGGTTTTGCTTTCAAGGCCCATAATAATTCCGCTTTCAAAAGCTTTAATTTTTTTCTTGAAAATTATTAATCCTTCCCTGATCGAATTGCTAATCTGAGTTGGTAATAAGTCCCATAAAGGAGCAGGATTTAAACCTAAAGGATAAGTGGATTCCGGGATTATTGAGGGAATCTTTTTATCAATAAAATCCTGAATACTGCAAAAAGGAGCATGATAATCGTTAGAATATTCAAAAAAACTTTGCTCAAGATTTTCTAAACCGTCAATTGTTGCTGATGCAGTTGCTTTTTTGCCGAATAAATTTTCGGGATTAATTCCGGCAACACAAGCAGCATTGGCAAAGTTTCCATCTCTCTTATACAGACTCATTCCATTAACGATATTTGTATTTTTATAGGCTGCAGAGGGAACAACAATTCCGCCGGGGCACATGCAAAAAGTATAAACCGGAAGCGAGGTTTTTCCTTGTGTGGTCATTCGGTATTCAGCAGCTTTTACTCCGGGTAAATTTTTACAACCCCATTGGGCCATGTTAATAATTTCGGCAGGATGCTCTATTCGGCAGCCAATGGCAAAATTCTTAGTTTGGAAATTTACTCCCCTGCTGATTAGCATTCTAAAAGTCTCGAAAGCTGAATGGCCTGAAGCAATAATAAATTCATCTGCTTTGATGTTACCGGATGAAGTAATTGCCTCAGTAACTTTTCCGTTTACAATTATTAAATCTTCTAACAGAGTATCAAAATGTATTGCCCCTCCAAGACTTATAAATTTTTCTCTAAGATTTTTTACAATAATTTTAAGATTATCGCTACCGAGATGAGGATGTGACAGATATTTAATTTCATCAGGTGCACCTGCGTTTATATATGAATTTAAGATAAATTGTTTTTCTTTTGAAATATGTTTTGATCGTGAAGTAAGTTTCCCATCCGAAAATGTACCGGCACCACCTTCTCCAAAAGCATAATTGTTTTTTTCGTCAAAAGTTCCGTTTTTTTCAAATTCTTTTATGCTTTCATCTCGTTTATTGACATCCGAACCTCTTTCGATTATTGTTGTTTCAAAACCGGCTTTTAAAAGAACTAAGGCTGAAAAAAAACCTGCCGGGCCACTACCGATAACGACTGCTTTTTTATTTCTTTTCTTATAAGGAATAATTAATTCAGGTAACTCAACAAATTTTCCATCTCGAATTTCTTTTGAGAATACCGAAATTCTTAATTGCCAGTGAATATTGTTTTTCTTTCTTGCATCAAGACTTTTATTTTCAATTTGATAAGCAAATCTTTTTATTCTTAGATTTTTCCTGATTTTCTGCTTAATCTCTTCTTCTTGATATGAAGTTGGCAGCTTAATTGATATCTCTTTATATCCCATAAGTAATTCTTCTAAAATTTTAGATTAAAGAATAAAAAAAGGAGTATCAATTAAGACACTCCTTTTTTTTGAAGTTTTGTATAAAATACTAATTAATTGTTACTTTTTCGGTACTTATTCCTTCAGTTGTTTCAATACGAATTATATATAATCCTTGCTTGAAACTTTCAGTATTTATTGTCATCAATTTATTATTATTAGTCTCATCATAAATGATTTGCCCAATACAATTAATAATCATAACTCTGCTGATATCACATATAGATTGGATGTTGATATTTTCGGTTGCAGGGTTCGGATAAATTGATAATGTTTTTGAAACATCATTAATTGAACCTTTTATAATATTTACAATACTGAATTCACCATCTTCGGCAGGATAAACATTTTCAACGTATGAATTATAAATATTTTCCATTGTAAAATCTACATCAGAAATTTCATTAGAATTCGAATTATAGATTTTTAAATTAATCGGATTACCTTGTACATATCCCTGACCATCAGTTAATGTATTAAAAACAGGGAGAGCGTTTAATAATCTATTTTCCGATGAAATTTTAGTTGCACCAACCAAAACATCTCCGTTATAAGCTGCTACTTCATCACCAATTTCCAATCCGTCAACATAAATTGTATAAACGGCATCTGCGGCATTACCTCCATTAAAATTGAAATGTGTTGCCTTGGAATTAACCGAATTAATTGAAGATTTTTCATCGTTTGAAGGATATATCAAAACTGCGGGATTAAGCATTTTTACAAGATAACCTTCGCCCGGATTTGCATTACCAATACCATTAATCCAGTTTGGCCCAATTTTTCTAAGCATTCCGCCTTGTGAATTTCTAATATATGAAAGATCATCTCCTATGATTGAAGCAAAAGCTGTTAAAGCATCAATTGAAGAAATTGGTAAAAAGCTTACAAAACGAAATCCTGCCGGTAGAGAAATAGGTGTATCGGGAGCAAGCTGATCGCCTTCAAAAGCAAAGGTTTCCGCTCCATCCAACTTAAACAAATATCCTTCGGTCGAAATCCAGTCACCAATACCATTGATCCAGTTCGGCCCAATTTTCCGTAACATATTACCATCAGAATTTCTTACATATGCAAGATTCTCATTTAAAATATCTTCTAAAACAATCAGCATATCCATGTTTTCTTCAACAACATAAGAAGATATAAATTGAAAGCCCGGATATAAAGAAAACGATTGAATAACAGGCCCTGATGATGATTGTCCGGTTATCAAAATATTATCAATTTCCCAAGTTGAAGATTCATCAATAGTTGACATATATTTAAATGCAAGATAAACTCTTGAACCTGAATAAGCTGAAATATCAACATCTCCTGATTCTATCCACTCATAATTTCCTTGTGACCATTCCGGTTCGAGATATGCCCATGTTGCTGTATTTGGATCACTTACACCATCATAATCGGTCGAAATTTTCAATTCAAGTGGCGGGCCGGCATAGTTCATAGCGGATATGAATGAAATAACTTCATCTGTATAATTATCAAAGTTTAAGGCAGGAGAAATTAACCAGTCTTCATTTTCGTTACTTGCAGATGTATATCCTGACATTTTTGCAAAATAATCACTGCCATAAGAGGATGGCACCCATATTTGTTCACCAATTACATTATATTCAGACCATGTTCCTAATGTTTCATCATTAAAGTCTTCAGCATTAATAATCGCAATGTCATCGGTTGTTGCATTAGCTGAGGGCGGAGTTCCGTCAGTTTTATAGTCGATATTTGGGCCTCCGTTAGTATATGGGAATATTTTGAAATAATAAGTAGTTGCCGGATCAAGGTTTGCAAAAGTGTATTGTTGAACACCATAGTTAATATTCATTATTCCTGTTCCATCAGAAAGATCAGGATCATTAGCTTCCGGTGTACCGTCAATAGGAAGATCAATATTATTTTCATCACTTGCTTTGATTAAATAACCTGAAGGAAGTTGATCACCAATTGCATCATCCCATGAAAGATTGATTGAAATACCATCAGCTACGGCTCCAAAATTAGTTGGGTAATTTGTAGGCTCGGGAGAAGGAGCACTTCCGGTTATTGAAAAGTCATCATAATAAACTGAACCACCATTATTGCCATCTTGATGGTAAACCCTTACTTCGAACCTAAAACCTGTTGCAGTAGGTGGTGCAGCTAAATTTGCCGAAAATTGAATCCAATCCGGATTATCCTCAGAATATTCTGAAGGTCGCAAAATATCGGCATTGTCCGGTAGTGTGGTGGTTTCGTTTAATAACCAATATGCCCAGATTCTTGTCTTGGCTTCAGGATCATTGTCATAATACCAATAACTTATAGCATAAGTTTCGCCACCTGTAATTGACATTACATCTTGTGTAAAATCTTTAGTGCTGCTGGCAGAAGTATGCATAGCAGAATAGGTTCCGCCATGAACCGGTGTGGTTGCCTGAGTAATGTTTTCGGCTTTTGTCCAATCGGTTGGGAAGTTTGGATCATCCCATAATTCTAAATCTCCGTTTAATACATAGTTTTGGGCATTAACAATAAATGCACCTGATATCAGGAAGATTGAGATAACTGATAAAAGAAAAAGTTTTTTCATAATTTTTGTGTTTTTAAAATGATTAATATATATTTTTGATTTTCAATACTTTTATTTTAATAAATTAAGATACCGATTCAATCTCTTTAAAGTTTTGAACGAATTTTTATTTTATTTATCAAAAGTATAAAAAATTCTAATACATTTGAAAGTTTTGTCAATTAATTTTTTGTTAAGAAAGTTTATTTCACTGAAGAGTTAGGAAAAACTACTGCGCCACTCTCAAACATTTTTATTAAATATCCTTCATCAAGTTTCCTGACAGACACTATTAATTTGTTAGCAATCTTCATTTGCAAGAAATTGCCTGATGTGCATATGTTTAATTCCTTTATAATCTTCTGCAAATTCATCCGCTGAAACCACTATTTTCTCATAATTATCTTCGATTTTTAGTAGGTTTCCAAACTCTCTATCTCTTACTTTTTCATCAGGTAATTGATATGCAACCTGTATATATTTTGTTTCATTTCCTTTTTTAGCAACAAAATCAATTTCTCTATCCTGATGTTTTCCAATATAAACCTTATAGTCCTCGAAAATTAATTGATTATAAACCAGATTTTCGAATACCTTTCCTATATGGCTACCTGTAAATGGAATAATGGAATTTATTAATCCCAAATCTGAAAAAAAGTATTTATCATTTATCTCAAACCTTTTTTTACCAATAATATCCAAACGTTGTACTTTGTTGATAAAAAACGAATTCGTAAGATATTTCAGATAGTTCATTACAGTGTTTACTGATAAACTTACTCTCTGTGCTTTTAAAAAATCGCTGATCTTTTTTGATGATACATAACTGCCGAGATTATCAGACAGGTATTCAACCAAACGTTCTAAGAAATCAATATCCCTTATGTTATATCTTGACACAATATCTTTAAGAATAATAGTATTGTATATGCTATTTAAATATCCGTAAATTATTTCATCATCAAATGGTAAATGGATTAAATACGGTAGCCCACCATAACGAATATATTTGTTTAAAGTATCGTTATTGTTTTCCAATTTATGAATTTGTAAAAATTCATTGTATGAGAGGCTGTTTATATGAAACTCAATATAACGGCCTGAAAGGTGTGTAGCCAAATCACCGGACAACATTTTGGCATTGCTTCCGGTACAAAACAAATCAATACCTTCAACAAGCAATTGCCTTAATGCGATTTCAAAATCTTCTATTTCCTGTATTTCATCAATAAAAACATAGTTTTTTTTGCTTTCAGATAATTTAGAATTTACGTATTGAAATAAATCTTCTGCAGCTTTTATATGTTTAAAATCGTTTTGTTCTTTATTAATGTAAATATTATGAGCATTTTTGTCTTCCTGTTTAACCATATCCATTATTTGTTTAAGAATAGTGGTTTTACCGACACGTCTTAGTCCCGAAAGGACTTTTATAATGTTTTTACCAATATAGGGCTTGACTTCTTTTAAGTATTTTTCTCTTATAAATACAGATTCCATAATGAAATGTTTTTGCAAATATACAATATATTTTCATTATAATGAAATATTGGCCTTGATGAGTGAGTAATTTTCATTTCAATGATATCTTTTTTACCCCATACGATTATTTAAGAAATAAATTTTAGTGTGATCTCTTAGTTTCTATAACGTATTTCTGATTTATACTTAATTTGGATACACCACCGCACCGCTCTCAAACATTTTAATTAGATATCCTTCTCCGGGTTTGCATTCTCCTATTCCATTTATCCAATTAGGGCCTATTTTTCTTAGCATTTCACCATCGGAGCTACGAATAAAATCAAGTTTTTCATTTAAAATTGAAGCAAAAGCTATTAGAGCATCTATTGGATTGTCAGGAAAATAACTTATAAATTGATATCCGGGGTTAAGCCCGACAGTAACTTCAGGATTAACTTTCTCACCATAGATTTTTAAGGTTTCCTCATTTAACATTTTAATTAAATATCCTTCCGAAATTTTCCAGTCACCGATCCCGTTGACCCAAAAAGGCCCGATTTTTCTAAACATTTTACCTTCTGAATTTCTAATAAAAACTAAGTTTTCATTTAAATTCGAATCCATAACAACTTTCATATCTGGAAATTCAGGCAAAACATTTGAAGACACAAATTGAAATCCCTGTTTTAAGTCAATTGTTTGAATATCGCTTGAAATTGCAGGAATAGGAAAATCAATATTATCAATCCAGACACAATCATCAAAACTGCTTTGGCTGGAATTTTTCTCATAAACCCATTTAAAACAATGTTTTCCTGAAGAAACAGGATAAGTTTTCTTCTCCCAATCAGATACACCTATTAACTCATCAATAATTTCATCATCAATATAAAATTTCAAAAAGTCAATACTTTCGCAAGAAATTTTCCTGAAAAAAGAAATAGAATCATCTTTTAAAACCTTGAAATCAATTCGTAATTCCGAATTTTGATTTTCGATAATTTCTCCTGACTTAGCACAAAATATACCTTCATAAGGATCGGTTGATGAAATCTGCCAATTTTCATCTCCTCCAAATTCCCAGTTGAATTTACTAAAATCACCTGATTCAAAACCTTCGTTTGTTCTTATAACTTTTTCCGTAAAAGTTTTTTTAGATAAATATTCTCCTGTATTAATATTTATAGTCAGATCAAGGCTAGTCCCCGATGGCATTAAATCAGAAAGACTTACATTAAATATAGCGTTTTTAATACTGTCACTTTTTATTATATCAATTTCAAAAAGCGAATTATTAATTATAAGAAATTCATTTGCAGACTCAAGCTGACAATTCACATTTTGAGCTTCGGACTGTCCTTCATTTTTAATTTCAAAAATTAGATTTGCTGTTTCTCCGGGATCAAGACGCCCGTTATTATTTGTATTTAAATCACCAACAATGAAATTATTACAGATTAATAATGGTGCATATGCATGAGCAATTGAAAAGGATTCGTCTAAGTTTTGCTCATAAATTAATTCAAATCTAAAAGAAAGTTCGTAATTATCAGGAATATTTTCGGCAACTTCAATCTCGAAAGCATTTTCAATAATTATTGATTGCTCAGGAAGTAATGGGCCGGAAAAAGAAATTTCATCGGAAATGACATTAATATACTGATCGGAAAAATCAAGAACCGAATTTATCGATCCTGTAGCTTCATTTTGTCCTATATTTTTAACTTCTATGGATAAAATTACAGTCTCCCCCGCCTCAATTAAAGTATCATCAGGAGTATTAATTATTAGTTTATCAACAAGCAAATAAGAATCGGAAATATCTTTTGCCGGCAATGATGCGAAATAAGGTTTGTGTTGTGGTTTTGTAACAACAAGGTTTACATTTCCTTCGGTTAGAACCGGAGAAATCGGGATTTCGGCAAATCCGTTTTCATCAATAAAAGCCGAGCCAAGCAAAATTCCATCTTTTGAAATTCCAACATAAGAACCTGCAAGTGCTGAAACTTTAAATATTTCTGTATTCATTGGAAATATACATAAATGATTTACAGAGTTGGATTTTGCTTCCGTGAAATAAGTAATTAATGATGGATCGCCAAGCAAATTATATGATTGCCAATAAAACAAAGAGCTGGTTTGATGAGGATAACCTTGAATATTTGCTTCCGTAACCGCAAGATTTCCAACGAAAACCAAAGCATCGTTTGCCACATAATCAGAAACAAAAGAAGCATCATAAGCTCCGAGGCTAGTTTCCTCAAAACTTGGAACATAGCCATTATTATTACCGACAATAGGAAACGCTCCTACTGCCCAATAAAAATCTTCGAACCATTGTGAAAATCCTGCCGAACCAATATATGCAATTGCTCCTCCATTAGGGTTTCTTAAAAATGATTCACCAATACATTCACTATATCCAAAATCCCCGGAATAACAACAATTTGCAATTACTAAAGGAGATTTGTTTGAATTATAAAAAGCATAAACATCCCCACGGTCAAGGGCAGGGTCAATCCAAGAGGTTTCGGTTCCGTGAGCAGAATAAGTTAAAAAACTAAGCCCGGGATTCATAGTATTGTAACAACCGTTATATTCGATTAAATATTCATTTACCGATTCAAAATCATTAGCCTGATTAAAATAATTTTCGGTTCCGTATTTAATTGTTGCTTGCCCAATTGCAGGATTCCAGGTTTGATCGACTCCTGCAATTAGAGTAGCATTATTCAAGAAAGAAGGGTCATTTTCCAGATATTTTTCATAAGAAATTGTTTTTTCCACCTGAGCTGCAATCTCCTCCTGATTTTTCCCTGAAAACCGCCCAATGTACATTTCCGGAAAATAATCATAATCAACGCTCGAGTAATATAAATCGGTCATTTTTCCCGTTAAAGCACCAAGGCTTGCCGGTATTTGTTGCGTATCACCGACTAAGAGAATAAAACTCGGTGCAGGGTCATCGGGAGTTGCTTCGTTATATCTTTCGTGTATCCATGTTTTAATTTCGTTATAAGAATATCCAATTTCGTCGGTAAACGCAATAATAATTTCAAAACCCTTTAAGGTTTTCCATTCAATAAAATCCTGAATTTGCTCTTCAAACTGACGGTCGCAAACAATCAAATATTTAACGGGATATTTTGTCAAGTCAGGGTGTGCGGGATAATTGTCGGTTTTATAATTTAATAATTTATTATAAACAACTTCAAAATATGGTGAAAAAGTTGAAGCCTTTTTGCTTTCTGTTAATAAAACATCACTATCCGCGAAATCCAATTCAAGTTCGATATTATTATAAACACGAATGATTCCTTTTTGGGGATTATAACTAATGGGTGAAATTTCTAATCGTGCAATGCGAATACCTCTCAAAATCCCAAGAACTTCTGTTTTGACCAATTCCTTATCATTAAATTTATCAATTTGATAGAATTTTTCATTAAATTTGATTTCTAAATCATGAGCAGATAAATCTTTTCTTGGTGAAGTTTGAACAGGTAATATCAAATTATGAATTCCAAAGTCTGTTAATTTATATTCACGAACATCATAAGTAATATTTTTGATTTTAACTTCTGCGCCAAACGGAATTTCAATCAAATTTTTTATTGCCGGCACTTTGGGTTCTCCAATATTACCACAAAAATAAGAACCATCAATGTATAAATCAGTAAAAATACCCTTATCGGTTTCTATATCAAAGGCTTTAATTTCATTAAAATTATAATAAAGTTTTAATTTTGAAAAATCATTCTGCTTTATAATTTTTTCAGATTGTTTATCCGAAACAGTAATAGTTTGACCCTGGCCAAATGAAAAGAATCCAATAGGAATTAACAGAAAAACACAAAACAATTTCTTCAACATAGAATTTTAAATAATTTCTACAAAAATAATACTTAAACAATTACGATTCAAAAAGACAGTACAAAATTCTCAGGTTTAAAAAAGGGTGAACCGGTTTTCGGCACACCCTTTTAGCAAATATTTTTATAATTTATTTAACAGTTAATTTTTTTGTAATAATGTTTTCTGAAATATTTATTTGCAAGAAATAAATTCCGGCAGGATAGTCGGATGAATTGAGTTTAACATTATTAGAATTTGAGTTTTCTTCAAAAATTACTTGACCGGCAAAATTCAATATTTTAATATTTACAATATTTTTCTCCGAAACTATATTGATAATATTGTTTGCAGGATTTGGAAAAACATTAATATCGTTTCCGGAAATTTCGCTTGCAATTGATGAATCTTTAGTAATGCTTAAAATGCTGAATTCAGCGTCATCTGTCGGGAAAGTGTTTTCAGAATAGGCATCAAAATATTCATTATTAAAATTATATGAACAAGAAGCCTCAGTTTGGTTTTTATTATCCCAAACTTTTATAGAAATTTGATTTTCTTCGGTATAACCTGTTCGACTTGTAAGTGTTTTGAACACAGCTATGCTATTGTCGAATTGATTGAGCGAACAAATAACATCAGAACCAACCATAATATCTCCATCAAAAACAGCAACTTCATCACCAATTTCCAAACCTGAAACATAAATTGTATAAACCGGATCGGCTGCATTTCCGCCTTCAAAAATAAAATATTTTGTTGTTATTTGATTTTTTGTGGATAATGTGGATTTAACAGGAATATTATAAACCAAATCATCATCAGCGTACATTTTTATCAAATACCCTTGGCCTGGATTTGCATTTCCGATTCCGTTAACCCAATTCGGGCCAATTTTTCGCAACATCTCACCTTGTGAATTTCTGATATAATGCAAATTATCATTTAAAATACTTTCAAAAGCAACTGAAGCATCTATAGCAACTACAGGCAAATAACTTACAAACTGAAATCCTTCAAAAAGCTCAATCGAAGTTAAGGGATCAATTTCAATTCCTGCAATTTCTAATGTTTCCGAGCCGGCCATTTTAAATAAATAACCTTCGGTTGTTACCCAATCGCCAATACCATTAACCCAGTTTGGCCCGATTTTTCTAAACACAGAACCGTTGGAATTTCTTACATATACAAGATTTTCATTTAAAATACCGCTTAAGACAAGAAGCATATCGGGATTTTCAACTTCTATTCTTGTCGATGAAAATTGGTAACCAACATCTAAATCTATGATCTGAGTAGCCAGAACAGTAACTTCTACAGGATCGGTTTTTTCCGATTCTCCCTCATCGTAAACAGCTGAAACTTCGTAAAAATATGTGCCGGAACTAAGATCATAATCAATATAAGTAGTTTCATCTGCTGTGTTTAAAAATTGTCCATCCCTATAAATTTTATAATTGATGAAATCATCGCTTATCGGGGCATCCCAATTTAATGTAACATCGTCATCAACTACATTTGCCTGAAGATTTATTGGTGGGGCCAGTGGAGGATTTTCGTCAAGCATCAAAGAAATACCTTGTAAAATATCTTTGCTTGAATTGTCCTGAACAAAAAGTGAAATCTCACAATTCTCAGTTAGCCAGCTTGCATCTACTGAAAAATCAAGAGAAACTGTTTGAGTATTTGAAGAAGAAAAATCGAGGTTGCTTCCGTAAGAATCAGGAACCATTAATCTCATCACATGATTAACTTCGGAAAGCCCACTCCAACTAAATGGAATATGCGATTCGGTTAAAGACATTTGCAAAACAAGGTCTTCACCTGTATATTCGGCAACTTTTGTAACCGTAACATTTAAATTGTAATCAGGTGCTGTTCCTGAAAGTGTGTAATCAATAGTGAATGAACAAGGAGTATTTATCTGATTTTGATAAAACAGATCGTGCTCCGACCATGTTGCCCATTGGTAATATCCTATCATATTTGCATCGTAATAGGTAGTCGGAAACCATGTCCAACCGTAAAAACTTTGCCTTGCAGTATAAAAAGAATTTTGGAAAGGATCATTATAATGATATTCAATAATTGCTATATCATAATTTAATTGCTGCATTTGCTCCATAATTGCAACTACAGAAGGGCAGGCGCCTCACCATGTGCCGGAGGAGATTTCAACAATTACTTTTTCTCTTGGTACTTGTTGCGAAAACATCAAGAATGGTATAAGAACCATTAAGCTTAGTAAATAAATTTTTTTCATTTTTTTGTTGTTTTTAATTTAGTGTATTTCTTTATTTTATTAGAATAGACAGTTTTTTCATAAAAAAGTTGTTTTTAAAAGGAACTTGAAAATGGATATCTAAAATTGTAAACTTTTTTTCTTTTGTTTTACTAAATATACTCCTTTTAAATTGATGCGCTTCATTATTAAAAATATACTCGTCAAAAGTAAAATTCTTTTGATTACTAGAAACGGTGAAAAAGAAATAATTTCAAAATCCAATATTCAAAAACAAAGTTGGAGTAATGGGCATTGCTTCCGAATAAATGGTTTTGCCTCCCGGCAGGTTTGAGAAGTCATTATATCTGACATTATTTGTATTAAGCAAATTGATTATTGATAATCCACTTTCAAACTTTATTCTTTTTACATTAAATTTATAAAGAAATGCCAGGTCAAACCTGCTGTAAGGATCTGTTTTAAAATCTTTAAAGTTTAATGAACTTGCTAATCCCGATCCATAGACATAGTTTATTGAAATAAAAAAGGGATTGAAATTGAAAAGAGCTGCCCCTTTTATTTCATGCCTTTGATCTTGTGGTGCATTATGAAATTCATTATTTTTGAGATAATTAAATTTTTCTTCTGTTTTACTTAAAGAATATGTTACCCAAAACTCATGGTTTTTAATAATTTTCCTGATATAAAAATCGACTCCGTAACTTCTTCCTTTGCCGTGATATAATTTCAATTGCGAGGAGTTATCTTTATAAATGAATCGGTTTAATCCGTTTGTTGTTTTATAATAGCCTTCAAGACTGTAATTAAAACCCTTATTTGTGAAGGATATTCCTGTAATATACTGTACTCCTTTTAATACCGAAATATTTTTATTATTGCAAATACTCCAGAAATAACTGTAATTGTTTAAATCATCAATCAAGGCATTCTCAGAAATAAATTGATTAAAAACACCCCATGCGAGATTAATTTTCCAGTTTTTCAAAGGCTTTATTGTTGCATCAATCCTTGGTTGAAAGTATGGTTTCGATATGTTTGCAGGGAAATCAATCCTTAAGCCCGGTTGAATATTGATATTTTTATTGATCGTAATATTATCTAATAAATAATAACTTAATCGGTTTGCTTGTGTCAGTCTGTTCTTTTGAGTAATATGTGTTGAATCCTGCCTGTATCCGGTTCTGTTATTTGTAAATTTCAGTCCCATACTTAAACTATGTTTCCTGAATGCAGGGAAATGATGATCGGTTTTTATTGAAAACTCAGAAATGCTGTTTTCAGTAAACAATACATTTAAGGAATCGTAAGCGGGTTCATAATAGTTAAGGCTATCAAATGAATTAGATATTAGGCCGGAATAAGCTATTGTTGTATTGGTTATTCCGGCTTTTTCCCAGTTGTTATTATAAAATATTGCACCTCCGAGTTGCTTTTGTTCAAGTTCTTTTGTTAATGAGTAAGATTTAGTATCTTCATCTTTGCTAAATTTATATGACGACCTGTCATTCTCAGTAAGTAAACTCACATAAAAATTGTCACCTTTGGTAGTTCTGCCTGAGAATTTAATATTCATATCCTGAAAATCATGATCAGGTTTATAAGTATCTGATTTATTTCCTTCCTTTGTTTTTAAAATATCATTCCAGTTAAGGAAATTGCGGTAAGACTGCCTAAATGAGAGCTGTAAGGAATATTTTCCTGCGATGGGAATACCTGCCAAACCACTGACAGTTTGATTATTTATATTGGCATTAGCGGAAAATTTTTCAGGATTTCCCGATTTAGCTGTTATGTTAATTACTCCTCCAACCCTGCCACCAATATTAGAATTATACCCGCCCTTCATAATTTCAACATCTTTAATAATTAAGGGGTTGATAACTCCAATTTTGTCATTTAAACTACTAATGCTAAAAAGAGGAATTCCATCAAATAAAATCAGGTTTTGTCCTTTATATGAACCCCAAATTATATAATCATCGGTATGTTCGGCTGCAGCAAGAATTCCCGGCTGCAAACGCAAAAGATTGAAAATTGTATTATCATTATTCCCCGGTAAAAATGAAGATATCTTATGATTTAATTTGATTAATCCTGATTTTTCGCCAATATGAGAATAAAATGCTTTGACTTCAGAATTTACGACCACTTCCTCTAAACCAACAATCGAAGGCATCATTTTCAACTCCTGATTTGTACCAGAAGGAAGAATTGTATCAAGCAGAAAATATCCAATGTGGGAGGCTTTTAAGTTTGCAATACTGTCATTCGATTTAAACGAAAAATTACCGTTAAGGTCGGAAATCAAACCACTTGAATTAAATTGAATATTGGAAAATGGTAATGTTTCTTTATTCAATTTATCTGAAATATGGCCTGAAAACAGATAAACTTTTTCTTTGGGTACATCTAATTCTTCTTCTTTCGCAAAAATGATAAAAACATTTTTATTGATCTCGAAGGCAAGATTACAACTTTTTGTTAGTTTGGAAATTACCTGCCTTGGGGAATCATAAGAACCCGAATCTGACACAATACAGTTTGAAAGTAATTTATCGTTAAATGAAAACTGAACACCATAATTATCACGTAATTCAAGAAAAACCTCATTTAGAGGCTTCTCATGAATATTTATATTGATTTTCTGAGCATTCAAGTTTATTGATACACAGAAAACAATAATTATTAAGGAGCTTATTATTAAAAAATTTCTTCTAAGCACTACCTGTTTTGTACAACTTTGTATTTATTTTTTTCAAGTTTTACAAAAGTAAAATTAAAACTTTTACAAATAAAATTCAATGAAGATTTTACAGATACTTCTTTTGTAAAATAACCGGTGTAAGTATAATCATCGGGGTTTTTCAGGTCAGTAATAATTTTTACATTATATTGCCGTTCAAGCTCTTCAAATACATTTGATAATGATTCGGCAGTAAAAATGAATTTATTGTTTTTCCAGCTGAGGATATTTTCGGCTTTTATATTTTCGACCTTTCCAAGCTTGTTTTTATTATCTAAAATCACAATTTCCCCGGGACTGATAATAAAATCAACATTTGTTTTTGTACTTGATACTTTTATTTTTCCTGTTTCGCAAAAGACTTTGTAGTCATTATTTCTTGCGTAAATATTAAAACCGGTTCCCAGAACTTCTGTGACACCGTTTTCAGACATGACTTTAAATTTCTTACCTCTTTCTACTTCAAAAAATGCTTCTCCTTCAAATGCAATTTCTCTGTCGAAATTCCACCAATATGGATGATATAAAATTGAAGATTCGGCATTCATTTCAACAACTGATCCATCAGGCAAAACCTGACTGATATGTTCACCTTTTTCACACTGTATTTTTGTTGTGAAAAATTTCAGAAATAAGGACGTTCCAATCAATAGAATCACAATTGCCGCTGCCGAGACTTTGAGCCAAATCATAGAAATAACTTTCGTTTTTGATTTAACATGAGGCCGATCTGATAATTTATCAGAAATAATTCCCCATATTTCATCTTTGTTTTTAGCAAAAGGAATTTCTACCTTTTTTAAAAAGTCATCATGCTCAGCATTACTTTGATTATAGCTTATATGTTTATCAAGGTTTTCCATTTACATTTTCATCATACTTCTTAGCTTCGACAAAGCTGCACTCATTCTTTTTTCAACAGCTTTAACACTGATCTGCAATCTTTCGGCGATTTCTTTGTAGGATAAGTCTTCCATACGGCTCATTAAAAACACAACTCTTTGTTTTTCCGGTATTTTTGCAAGTGAAATTTCATAAGTTTTTAATAATTCAGCTGATTCCATGTGATTATTTGTATCTTCTTCTTTGAAATTAAATTTAATCTCCTTCAAATATTCGTTTGCAATTTTTTCTCGTCTTAAATGACTTATAAACATATCCCCTGAAATTTTATAAAGCAGGCTTTTTATTTTTCTCGGTTCATAATAAAATTGTTTTTCCCAGATTTTGATGAATGTTTCCTGAGCAATGTCGGTCGATAATTCTTCGTTTCCCGACCTGTAGAACAAATAGCATCTAATTCCTTCAAAGAACTGATCATAAACATACGTAAACTCTCTTTTCGTCAATTGCTTTGTACCGGTTTAATGGTTTTGTGCAGATATTCACCTGTTTTCAAATAAACATCTACACATTTTTACATTGATGTTATTCTGCTTTTGTTGTGATTAAGGTTTACCACCTTTATCTCCCCATTTTTTCATACTAAATTCAAAAGTTCCTTCTTCAGTAGTTTTGGTTGCCCACTCGTCGCATTCTCCATCACCGAAATCAATTGTTGCAACCCATGTATTTTCTTTGTAAAATTCAATTATTCCTGAAACGATGTAATCACATCCTTCGATTTTTACCAATGGTTCGACAACAACTTTTTTAAATTCCAATTTTTTTCCACCTTTTCCGTCTAATTTGAACTCATGAGTTTCACCGTCAACAGTTTTGGTTGCAATATTATCGCATTGACCATCGCCAAAATCAATAATTGCTACAACTTCACCGTCCAAACGAAATTCAATTGTTCCTTCAACAATAAATTTGCAATCATCTAATTTTACCAGGGGTTTAGTAATAACTTTTTCAAAATCACCATTGCCTTTAAGGTTAACATTATCTTCTTGGTTAAAAATAGCGTATTCCAATGAGCTGCCTTCATCGTAAGAATTTTTATCGGATGATGAATCTTCTTTGTTGCACGAAGTTAATGCAATCATTAAAGCAAACGCAAACAAACTAAGAACTTTAATTGTGTTTTTCATTTTACAGATTTTAATTATTAATTCAATATTTATAATACTATACCGTTTGAAACTTTTATTACCCTACTTTTTTTATAGTTTTTTCAAATGAAATTTCTGTTCCTTTATGTATAATTATTCGTTTTTCGTCTTCAGTTAAACTTTATACTTGCCTGGAATACTTTTTCTTAAAAACCATACAGTTCTCTATATTTTAAACATTGCATATTTTTGAATACAAACAAAAAAAGGGAACCGGAACCGATTCCCCTTTTGAATTATGAATTTCTACAATTATTTTATTGTAATCTTTTCAGTAATTATTTCATTATTTGTTTCAAGTTGAATGAAATAAATTCCTGATTGATAATTTGAAGTATTTATGTTTAAAATAGAATTATTTGATTCGTTGTCGAACATAATTTGACCAACTGAATTCAATACCCTAATACGGTTTATAGTATTGTTTGATACTATATTCAGTACATTTGTAGCCGGATTTGGATAGATACTTACTTCTGTTAAAGCTGTTTTCTCAGTTCCAATAGTTCCTTTTGTTACATTAACAACACTATATTCGCCATCAATCGCAGGGAATTGTGTTTTTGTGTAAGCTGTAGGATGTTCATTATCAAAAGTGTAAGTAGCAGAAACTATAGTTTGACTTTGTGCATCCCAAACCTTCATAATGACCTCGTTTCCTGCCTTGTAACCTTGTCCGTTTGAAATTGTACTAAATATAGGAATACTGTTATCAAGTGCATTTTCTGAAGAAATAAGGCTTGTTCCAACTAATTTGTTAGCGTCATAAACAGCAATTTCATCACCAATGTTCAAGCCTGAGACATAAATAGTATAAACCGGATCAGCGGCATTACCACCTTCGAAATTAAAATTATTTACAGCTTCCGGTGTTAATGAAGATAATGTAGCCTTAACAGGAATATTATAAACTAATTCGTCATCTGCAAACATTTTAATTAAATAACCGTCTCCGGGATTAGCATTACCAATTCCGTTAACCCAATTAGGACCAATTTTTCTAAGCATTTCACCGTTTGAATTTCTGATATAATCCAAATTATCATTTAAAATTCCATCAAATGCAAAAAGAGCATCAACTGATTGAGCCGGGAGATAACTTACAAATTGATAACCTGTTTCAAGATTAATAACTGTTAATGGGTTTAATTCAATTCCTTCAAATTCGAGAGATTCTGCAGCAAACATTTTAAAGAGGAAACCTTCGGTAGAAATCCATTCACCTATTCCGTTTACCCAGTTTGGTCCGATTTTTCTTAAAACTTCTCCATTTGAATTTCTTACATATTCAAGATTTTCATTTAAAATATCCTGTAAAACGACAAGCATATCAGGGTTATCAACTTCAATTCTTGATGAAATAAATTGATAACCAGTGTTTAATTCAACGACCTGAATTGTTCCGCCTGAGTTAAATCCGAAAAAATCAAGATATTTTGTCATTAGTTCTTCTTTAGTTGCTTCGCTATCATCTAATCCACCAAATTCAAATGATGCCCCAATAGTTGCATAATCACCTGCATCAAAGGCAACTCCACAACCATAATTAGGTGATTGATTTTCAAAAATCAATACTGCTGATCCGGTGGGAGAAATATGATCAATCCAACTGTTTTGACCTGAATAATTAAACAACATTCCTTCTGTAAATGATCCGTTTAAGCCCAGAATAGTTTCAAGATCGGATGAACCATCAGCTTCACCATTAATATTAAACATAGGATGAACAGGTGTTGGATCATCATAATACCATGTGTCGCCACCTTCCATATAAAGTTTACCTCCTCCGTTTAGGAAATCAGCAAGGTCTTGTCCTTCGTCATCGGTTAGAACATGATTATCGGAATAAATACCAAGACATACAAAGGCTGAAGAATACAGTGATAGATCAGCAGGAATAGATGTTGTATATTCGCAAGCAACATTTAGATTATCAATACAATTCTGAATTACCGGACCTGACGTAGGTGTATCATCAAGATCAATAATGATAACCGGAATCTGTCCGATTACAATGTTAAATTCACCTGAAGCAACAATACCAAAGTCGGCTTCTATATCGAAATCAAAATTAGCGAAATGACCTGTTGGAGTACCGGCATCAGCAGTTATGTTAAATACTTGTTCCTCGATGTTTTCAGGGGTAATATTTCCATAAGATTGTGGTTCGGAATTAATTGTAACGTAAGGATCTGAAGAAAGAAGTTCACCAATTACATTATAAGCATCAGCCGAACCTGTATTTTTAACAAAAATTGTAATATCTGCTGTTTCGCCCGGATCAATTGTTCCATTACCCGAAATCTCGAAAGTAACAAATTCCAGAATAGGTGCATGAGCTTTAATAACAAATGTTCCTGTCCATATTTCTGTTCCATCAGTAGCTTCAAAACTAAACATTATATTATGATCATCAGGTACATCATATCCAACACTAATTTCAAAACCGTCAGTAACTGAAACAACTTCATCAGGATCAACATCACCGTAATTTTCAGAATTATCGTTTATTGTTGTGTATAAATCAGTTGTTGCAATAGTAACATCAACATTATTTGCAGTTTCAATACCAACATTTTCTATTGCAATTGTTAATTTCACAGTTTCGCCATATTCAAGCATTCCGTTATTATTTCCGGCCGCATCATTAATTTCGTAAGAATCCATAAGAATATATGGGCCGTCAGGAGCAGTAACAACAACTGTTCCTATATGAGGTTGCCTGTTTTGTTTTGTAACAACTATGTCAACTACACCGGGAACGGAAATCGGTTCTAATGAAACTATTGCCATTCCTGTTTCATCAGCTATACCACCACCATAAAGAACACCTTCTCTTGAGATTCCAACATAAGCGTAAGGTTCGGTAGTTACAGTAAAAGTTTCACTATTAAGCATCATAGCCCCCGGATAACTGATTGTCAATTCAGGTGGTTGGGAGTAATAGATCATTAATGAAGGATCACCCATTAGACAATAAATTTCCCAGTAATAATCGCCACTTCCTGGAGCACCTTCTGCAACAGCAAGGTTTCCAATAAAAATCATTTGATCCTGAGTTATATACCAATCTTCAATAGGTTCACCATGATCATGGAAAGTTCCATCATAAGCACCGAGGGTAGTTTCTTCGTAAGAAGGAGGATCTTCAGATATTTCGCCAACACCAACTCCCCAGTAATAATCAGGATCCCACATTGTGCTATTTGACCCGCCAATATATCCAACTGCTCCTTTATTTTCGGCTCTAAGGATTTCTTCGGCAAAACAGTCAATATCATACTCGCTTGATGAGCAACAATTTCCCACGAGTAAGCCATATTTGCTTTCATTTTGTAGACCTGAAATATCACCAATAGTAAAAGAAGGATCACCCCAACCGGATGGACTGCAATGGGCAGTATAATTTCCAAATGATACACCATCGCTAACATTTTGAATAATATTGGCAGAATTACTACCTGATTCGGGATATAGATAAACATGAGCTGTTAGACCGTGAGCAGTATTAAAATAATTTTCTGTTCCATAATTAATTTGACCGTTTCCCCAATCGTATCCGTGGCTGCCGTCCATACCTGCAACTAATACAACTTCATTTAGGTAAGAAGGATCAGGCATCAAATATTGTTCGTATTCAAGAGTTTTATCAATTTGGGGTTGTAATTGGCCGGCATTATTTGCCGAAAATCGGCCATAATACATATCTGGTAACATATCGCCTGTGTATTCACAATAATATAAATCGGTAACATGGTAACCGGTAGTTCCTGAAAAAGCAGGAATTTGTGCAACATCACCAACAAATAATACAAATGCAGGTGGTGGATCATCAGGTGTACCGGCTTGATATAAGCCCTCTAAATAATTTTTTATTGAGGTTGTGGTTGTTCCAACATTAGGATCGTTAGTATAAGCTTCGATAATTTCAAATCCTTTTTTTGTTTTCCACTCAATGAATGCTTGGAGTTGTGTCTCAAACATTGGATCGGAAACGATAACATACTTAACCGGAGAATCGGTGATCAGTTCTTTGCTATCAAGGGTTTTGTAATTAAAAATTTGACTTTTCAAGCCATTGAAGAAAATATTTGAATTGTTTTTCTTTTTATTAATAGTTTGCGTTACATCAGCTCCTTCAAATAAAACTTCAACATTAATTTCTTCATAAATTTTTATGGTGTTAGTAACCGGATTATATTGAATCGGAGAAATATTTAATCGAGCAATTCTGACACCTCTCATAATTCCCAAAACATCAACACTAACAAGAGTTGTTGGTGCGAAAGAGTTTCTTTGATAAGCTCTTTGATTAATTACTATTTCTGTTTCACCCTCTTCACCTTTGTTAACCTGCGGTTGAGTTGGAAAAACAATGTTTGTTATTCCCAATTCTTCTAAAGTGTATTCATTTACTTTAAAATCAATCACATTAACACTTGGAGTAGAATTCATTGGAATTTCTATCAACCTTCTGTTAACAGGTAATTTAGGGAATCCGATTTTCTGTGTATAAGAATATCCTTCAATATTAAATTCAGTAAAATCACCTTTATCGGTTTTTACCTCAAAGAAATTGATATCAGAAATTGAATTTTCAACTTGCAATTTCAGATAGGTGTTCTCAACCACTTCAATTGCCGTTTTTCCATCATTAAGTTTTATGTTTTCAGCATAAAGACTAAATGAAGTTAGAAAAAAACAAACAGCCATTAAAATTGCTTGTAATTTTCTCATTTTGTAGATTGTTTTCATTTTTCTCATTTTTTAATTTAATTGATAATTATTTTATTTTGTTAATTTTAGTTAGATTCTGATATTTAAATAATATTGTAAAATACCGAAACTCTTATGATTAAATAAAAGTTCCGGTATTTGAAATTTTTTATATTAAATTATCACCATTACTTTTGATTCTGTGAATTTTTCAACAGAACCTTCAATTTCTAATTTGTACTGATAGATGCCAGGGGTGAAATCCGAGCAATCAATATTAACATTATAAGTTCCTTTTGATTGAACTTGATTGACAGGAATTGAAACTTGTTGTCCGAAAGAATTAAAAATAGTAAGTTTTACTTTACCTGCTTCACCGAGACCGTATGAAATAGTTGTATTTTTATTCAACGGATTAGGATAGTTATTGCCGAGGAAAGTGTTTGAAAGTATGTCTTCTTTGATTTTCAAATCAGAAAAATCAAATGTTCCATAGCTGTATTGTCCATCTTCGGTTGGGAAATTAACACCTGTAAAGGCATTATCGGCAGAAACTAATTCAAAATTAAAATCAGAGATTTCAATATTCTTATCATTATCCCAAACCTTAATTGTAAACGGATAATCAGGATTATAACCCTTACTGTCATTTAATGTTTCAAAAACAGTTAAAACGTTTTGATATTTATTATTGTCTGATAAGTTTTTACTAATTAAAGCAGAGCCAACGAGTGTTTTGCCATCAAAAATTCCAATTTCATCGCCAATGTTAAGATAGTTTTCACCATCAGAAATTTCATTTAGATAAATTGACCAGACAGCATCGGCAGCGTTTCCACCTTCAAATACAAAGTGAAGTGGAATAGATTTTTCAGTATATGCTAATTTTTTACCTGAAGCAGGATAAATTAAAATATCCTCACTAAACATCTTGATCAAATAACCTTCACTTGGTTCAACATTCCCGATTCCGTTAACCCAGTTTGGTCCGATTTTTCTTAAAATTTCACCATTTGAGTTTCTTATAAAATCAAGGTTATCACCAATTATTTCAGCAAATGCATCCATTGCGTCCATAGCATTTAAAGGTAAATAGCTAACAAACTGATATCCTGAATTGAGGTTTATCGGTGTTTGTGCATTTAATTGCTCACCTTCAATAACCAATGTTTCGGAACCGATCATCTTAAATAAATATCCTTCTGTTACTGACCAGTCACCAATTCCGTTTACCCAATTAGGGCCAATTTTTCTAAAAACTTCACCATTTGAATTTCTTACGTAATCAAGGTTATCGGTTAAAATGTTTTGAATTACGATTAACATATCATTTTCCAAAGGATCAACACTTGAAGAAGCAAATTGATATCCTTCCGTAAGTTCGATTGTTTGGGTTGCGGCTGCACCTTCCTGAACAATAAGGGTAATAGGAATTGTAATCACCGGTTCGTCGGGATCGTTACTGCTGAGGCATAAATCGGCTGTATAAGTGTTTTCTTCCATGTCAGTTGCATCAAAATCAAGTGAAATTGTTTCCGATTCACCTGCTGCAATAGTACCGGCAGTTGGTGCTACAGCAAGCCAGCTTACAACATCAATAGTATAATCTTCAACTTCACCATAAGAAGTAGTTCCGCAAGGTTCCGGTGTGCCATAATATTGTAATCTGATTCTCATCCTTGTACTTCCTCCGGTCGCATCATCGGGAGGAATAATATTTGCGGTATAAACATCAGGGCCACCGTTAGTGCTTATTGCTTCATTATCGTCAAATTCTTCATTTTGATTCCAGTCAACCCAGATCATACATTCATCACCATTCCATGAGTTTCCATTAGTAATGGTAATCGGATATGAGTCGCCTGCATTCATCGTTGTGGAAAGATTAGTGTAATCTCCGTATTCGGTACAATCAGATGAATTATTAATATCACCAACTTCAACATTACTAATATATTCGTCGCATCCGCCACTTCCGTCACAATAATCTTTTCCACCTTTATTATCTTTGCTGTCAATGCTGATAGCAATATCATATTCAAGTTCAAGTTCCCCCTCATTAGTAATGACCAGTGATTCTGAACCTGTAGCATCGGGTTGCAATATCTTGGTAAATGAATTTTGAGAAACAGCGATATTTGGATTTCCCCATTGAATTGTTTGGGCAGGCCCTAATGATTCTCCTTCATCAAGGAAAGCAGTTACTTTAAATTGATAAATTCCATAATCAGGAAGATTGTCAATGAAAGTTAAATCAGTAGTAGTTCCAATTTGCTCTCCATCACGATAAACAATGAAATATTGAAAACCTGCAACCATTTCAAATTGCCATTCAAGGTCAACTGCACCGGTTTCTTCATTTAAGTCAACAACTAAATCGGTTGGACGTGGAAGGTTATTGGTTTGGTAAGGTGAAACATAAGTCATTGCAGAACCTGATCGATTGTCAGTCCAGCAAGGATAAACCATTCCTCCATGAGCAGAAATTCCAAGATAATCACCAAAATAACCCCAGGCTAAACCCGAGATGGGAGAAGGTGTAAAAGATACATCACTGACTTTAAAATCTTCCCAGGTTTCACCTCCATCAAAAGAGTTTGCTGCAAAAACTTCACATTGATTCGAGCTAACATTTCTGTCGTCATAGAAAACAACACTTAATGCTCCGCTTTCGGGATCACATGTTATCCATGGGAAATAATGTTCTTTACCTAATCCAGAAGGATCCTGATTAATTTTCACAGGTGTTGACCATGTGTCTCCACCATTTTCAGAACGAATAATGTAACAATCAATATCGTTGCCGGTATTAATTCCCGGAACTCCGACATTTGCCCACACAACATAAACATTGCCTCTGTTTGGGCCATTACTATTATCAACTGCCATTGAAGGAAATGAATTAACCCTCATGTTTTTTGAAGTTTCTGTAGTTCTGATACCTCTAATATTATTTATTATTTTTGTCGGTGCTGCAAAACTTGCACCTCCATTAGTTGTTTTTGCCATACCAATAGCTTTTTCATCTTGAGGCCATCCATCGTAGATTGCAAAAATCACATAAACTTCGCCATCAGGCCCTGTCTGGATATTAACTCCCTGACAATGTCCGTTTGCAATACCCTGACTGACGTTTATTGTACTTGACCATGTTTCGCCATTATCAACTGAACGCGAAAGCTCAATATCACTATCATTTGATCCACCGAAAGGAGTCCATGCATCATAAAGGTTTCCGGAATAAAGACTTGTTGGTGAATTATCAATCATTAAATGATTTTTATCTAAAGTGTTTCCGCCGCCGTTTTTAACAGTAACGGCAGTCCAGCTTTGTCCATTATCATCGGAATAAGAAACGCCTTGTCCGAGTCCACTATTGATGTAACCAACAAAATATCTGCCATTTAAACCAATTGCAGTTGCAGGGTCACCTGAATTAGGGCCACCAGCTCCTTGTACTTCTCCGCTCCAATTCAAACCTGCATCGAAGGTGAAAAAATCATTGGCACCATAAAGTGATCCAACCGGATTCTGTGTTGAGTTGTTTGAATTCAAGGCATTTTCGTTATCGTTTGGGTTAACGAAAATTGAATTTTCACTTTGTGTTGAATTTACCGAGGTTACGGGAACATCGGGTGAGTCTTCAGTTACAACACCTAAAGCATCAATTCCACTACCCTTAAATGTAGCTTTTTCAACTTTAACGACAGGATTCAGAGTAGCAAGGCCTTCTTTTGCCTTTCTTTTCCAATAGCCGTTATTATCAACCCTTGTATTTACTTTCTCAGATTGATCCTTGTCTTTCTTTCTGTTTTTCAACTCGTTTTGTCCGAGCACAAAAGCCGGAATGATCATTATTATTGCTAATAATGTTAAGATTGTTAGTTGTTTGTTAAAAATTTTCATATTAATTTTATTTGTTAAATTTCAGATAATTCAAATTATTGATATTATTATTATTATGACAATACAGTTTAAATAAAGGTTGCACTTAGACATGTGTATTATATAATTGAATAAATCATTGATTTTATTATACAAAAAGCCACGTCATTTTTGACGCAGCTTTTTATATTATTATTTATATGTATTTTATAATAAGCCCTTTTTATGTTTTTCTCCCAATACTTTCAACATATCCTGGGTCATTGCATCAAGGTCGTAAGCAGGTCTCCATCCCCATTCTTCACGGGCGGCGCTATCATCAACCGAATTTGGCCACGAATCGGCTATTGCCTGACGATGATCGGGAGCATAAGTAATTTCAAACTCAGGAATATATTTTTTAATTGAAGCTGCCAGTTCACCTGCTGTAAAACTCATAGCCCCAACATTAAAATCAGAATGATGTTTTAGTTTTGAAAAATCTGCCTGCATCAAATCAATAGTTGCCTTTATACAATCAGGCATATACATCATTGGCAATTGTGTATCTTCTTTTACAAAACAAGTATATTTTTTATTTTTAATTGCTTCGTAATAAATTGCAACTGCGTAATCGGTAGTTCCGCCACCGGGAAGGGTTTCGTTGCTGATTATTCCAGGATATCTTAAGCCTCGAACATCAAGCCCATATTTTCTTACATAATAATCACCTAACAATTCACCTGCAACTTTGGTTACACCATACATTGTAGTAGGCCGGAGAATAGTTTCCTGTGGAGTGTTATTAACTGGTGTTTCGGGGCCAAATACGGCAATTGAACTGGGGACTAAAACCTGTTCCATTTTCATATCACGTGCAACCTCCAAAACATTAATCAATCCGTTCATATTAACATCCCATGCCAACATCGGTTTATCTTCACCTACAACCGATAAAATCGCAGCCATATTCACAATAGTATCAATATTGTATTTTTTACAATAAAATTCGAGATCACCCTTGTTTGTTGCACTAAAAAACTCAAAAGGTCCTGATTTTAAAAGTTTTTCAGAGGGTTTGGTTTTTCTACCATTGGCAATTACGTTTTCGTTGCCATAGATTTTTCTGAGATCAAGTGTAAACTCAGAACCAATTTGGCCAACAGAGCCGATTACTAATATTTTTTTCATAATATTTTGCTGTTATTATTTTATTATTGATTATATTAACAAATTTGGAAGCAAAAGTAATAATTTTCTAATATGCTGCTAAATCAATTGATTATTTTTAATTGATTATGCCAAAAATTAATTTTGACTGAGATTTTTCTAATTTTGTATCTTTGTGTCTTAGAGCTTTTTTGTCTGTTTTTTTCTCGTATTCTAACATTCATTCATTTTCGCAATAAAGCTAAAACGAATCGAAAGAAGAAAACAATAACGAACCAACTAAAATAAAATTAAGCATGAATAGTTAAGATGAAATTCCTTTGGAATAACAAGAGCGACAAGTATTATATGATTAATAAATCTGACATATAATTTGTTTCGCTACAAGCAGGAAATTCTATCAAAAAAATATATTGCATAAATATCTATTTCTTAGCTTACATGCTTGAAATGCGAGAAATAATAATTATTTATATGTAATAATTAAAGAAAACATTGTAATATTGTCATTATTTTGAAATCCGGGAATATTGGATTTTTTACAGTCGGAATGAAAAATGGATTTATTAAAACCTAATTTTGAAATAGATAATTAATTGAAATTATGATAAAAAATTATATTTTCTTTTCTTTTTTCGATAATGATTATTTGTTTTTTATTATATGAATTATTCTATTTTTAAGAAATTAATAATACTGTTTTGTTTTACAATTAGCGTGCAATGCGGTATTTCAGAAGAAACCGAAACAAAAAATTTCAATAAGGAAGAAAACAATAAAGAGTTTTATTTTTATTTGGAAAATGCAAAACGATTTCAAAAAATAAATCCTGATAGTGCTCATTATTATGCGAAGAAAGCTATTGAAATTGCATCCGCAAAAAATGATGAATTTCTGAGAGCAGAAATATTAAATGCTGATGCAATTACCTATGCAAGCTGTAATAATATTGTTAAAGGCTTAAATATTTTTAAAGAAGTTTATCGAATTTATGACAAACCTGGTAAGGAAAAGGAATTATCAGAAGTTATGTCAAATATAGCTATTTGTTATGAATGGCTCAATCAATACGATTCGTCTATTTTTTACCTTTTCAGCTCAATTAATATGAAAAGTGCAGAAAATGACACAATTGGATTAATGAAATCATTTCATAATATTGGCAATGTATTTTCAAAACTCGGAGACTATAAAAAATCAAATGATTATTATCAAAAGGCTTATGAATTTGCAGTTTCTTTGAATGATAAGCATGAACAAATTGAACTAATTAACAACATAGGTTTGAATTACAGATTTGTCGGCAACTACGATAGTGCATTGTGCTGTTTTAATGAATATTTGGATTATTATAGCAATAATCCAAATCCCCTGTCATTAGGTATGGTTTATAATAATTTGGGATTAGTATATCAAGATATTAATAAAAAAAATAAAGCAACGAGCTGTTATAAAATGTCCATAAATAACTTAGAGAAAATAGGCCACAAGTGGGGAATTGCCAATGCTTACCACAATATGGCTCAAGTATATAACAACAATAACATGCTTGATTCTGCAATATTTTGTTCAAAACAATCCGCTTTAATAATTGACAGTTTGGATTATCCTGAATTAAACAGGGATATATATAAAACTCTATACGAAGCCTACCAAAAAAAAGGTAATTCGATAAAAGCCCTTAGAAATTATAAAAACTATATTGCTTTTAAAGATACTGTTTTTAATTTAGAAAAAGCCAGGCTTATAGAGGAATTGGAGACGAAGTATGAAACATCTAAAAAGGAAATTGAGAACCAAAAACTGAAATCGGAATTAAAAATTTCCGAAATAAGACAAGAAAAAATATTTTTAATTAGTGCAGTTATTATAGTTTTGTTGTTGGCAATAGTATTGGTAGTTTTATTAATGCGAAAAAACATAATTCACAAACATGAATTATCTCTAAAAGAATCAATAATTCTTAAAGAAAGGCTGGATTTCTCAAATCAAGAACTTGCCTCCAAAGCTCTTCATCTTGCGTCACAAAATGAATTCCGGACTAAAATGCTTGACAAAATAAGTAATATTTATGACCATGTGAAAGAATCAGGCCGGAAAAATATAAAAATGTTATTACACGATTTGGAAAACAATATTAACGAAAATGCTTGGAAGGAATTTGAAACACGATTCGAGCAGGTTCATAAATCCTTTTTTGATGAAATAAATAGAAAATTCCCTGGCCTTACGCCCAACGACCGGCGATTATGCGCCTTTCTGAAGTTAAATATGACTACGAAAGATATTGCTTTGCTGACACATCGTAGTCCGAGAAGTATTGAATCGGCTCGATACAGGTTGCGAAAAAAGTTTGGCTTAGCCCCCGAAAACGACATCTCAAAATTCCTTCAATCAATTTAATTTTGAAATGCAGTAGTTTTTAAGTAGCTGTTTATTTGACTTGTATGATTTTTTTCTTACCTTTGTCTAAAAATAATCATTGATGAAAAATCAAGACCCTATTAAAAGAAAAATTATTTATTTGAAAAAAAAATTTAAGGATCAAAATCGTGCAATTTCAAATTTAGTTGAAGAAATAAATAAAAAACAAGAAAATAATTATAAGAAAAACAGAAAACAAAAATGAAAAAATTTAAAAAAAATATCTTTTTAATATGTATTATTGCTTTAACTACAATTTTAATTAATTCCTGTAAAAAATCAGATGACGACAATAATATTCAACCTGCAGAATCTGAAATTATTAAGGCAAATATTATAGCCTCCTTAGATTCTGTTATTCAAAACACTCATGTCCCGGGATTAGTTGCAGGCATTTGGGCACCAAACGAAGGTGTTGATCTTGTTTACACAGCCGGAGTTTCTAATATTGAAAAAAACACTCCTATGGATGCTGACATGATTTTCAGAATAGCAAGTAATACCAAAACAATGACAATCTCCGTATTACTTCAACTGGTTGATGAAGGTCTTATTTCTATTGATGATCCTCTATCTGATTATCTTCCTGATTTCCCAAGAGCTGATGAAGTTACAATTGAGATGCTTACTAATATGCGAAGTGGGATTTTTAGTTTTACCGAATCAGAAGTATTCGGGACTATAGTAGAAACAAATCCAACAAAAACATGGACTGCTGATGAACTTATAAACATAGCAGCAGGGCAACCTTATTACTTTGATCCCGGAACAGGTTTTCATTACAGTAATTCTAATACAGCAATAATTGGTGAGATTATTGAAATGCAAACAGGTTTTTCACTTGAGTATAATATCAGAACCAGAATATTTAATCCTTTAAAATTGGTTAACACAGTATATATGGTTGGAGGTACCCAAATTCCCGGTTATCATTCATGTGCCTATTATGGTGGGGAATATGATCCTTCTCTTCCTGATCTCTCAGAATATTTTGATAATTCATATGCCGGGGCAGCCGGTGGTGCAATTTCTGATATTTTTGAATTAAAAACATACGCTGAAGCTCTTGCCGGAGGCCAGTTTATTTCTCCCGAATTACAACAGAAACGATTAGATTGTCACGAAACTGGTAGTAGTAAAGGATTAAAATATGGTATGGGTATTTTTGCTTATAAAGGATTCTACGGACATAATGGTGGTATGTTCGGCTATACTTCACTAATGGTATATTCTCCTGAGAAAAATTGTACAATCATAATTTGGTATAATAGCCAGTTACCCGAAACACCAACCGATTTACTTTTTGTTATCCCGCATTTAATTTACAACGACTTATAATTTAAAAATATATAAAAATGAAAAATGATTCAAAAACCCCTAAAAGATTAACCAGCAATATTATAATAATTTGCTTAACAACCCTAATTTGTACTATTTCATTAATATTTTCATCCTGTAATAAAGATGAAGATTCACAAATAGTTCCAGCAAGTACATTTAAGAACGACGTTGAAAAGGTTCTTGCCGATAAAATTGAAGAATTCGGAATACAAGGAATAACAGCATACATTCAAAATTCAAAAGGCGAGATTTGTAATACAGGTATCGGGCTTGCTGATTCTATTAATAAAATTCCAATGAAATACGATACAAAAATTCGGATTGCCAGTATTTCAAAAACTTTTCTTGCTACTGTTGTGCTTCAGCTTTGGGAAGAAAATCTCCTGGATATTGATAATTTAATGAGTGAATATCTGCCTGATTCAATAGTATCAATGTTTCCGTATGGAGCCGAAGTAAATCTCAGGCAATTGTTAAACCACACAAGTGGAATATATGATTTTGAGGATGATCAATTTATTGGAATTCTCTTAAGCAATCCACAGCATCATTGGACACCCTATGAATTACTATTACATGCAGTAAATGCTGACTTAAGCGTTCATCATATTCCGGGAGAGTTATTTAGTTATTCAAATACTAACTATATTCTGTTGGGTTTAATTGTTGAATCGGTAACAGATATCAGCTTGGAAAAAAATATTAGAGACAGAGTGTTAACCCCACTTAATCTGAATAACACCTATTCAGGTAATGAAGAAATTCCTCAGGAAAACTATGCAAATGGTTATGTTCGGCTCTCGGAAACAGATGTTTTTATTGCTAACGACCAAACACTACCTCTTTATTTTGAATGGGCTCATGGACAAATGGTATCAACTTCCGAGGACTTAAGTATATTTTTTAACTCTCTTTTAAACGGAGATCTTTTTAAAGAGTCTGCAACCCTAAATGAAATGATTAATTTTACCGAGCTTTCACAACATTCTTATGGCTTGGGAATAAGTATGTTTGGCGATATTCTTGGAATAGGCCATAATGGAAGTACGGTAGGTTTTATTTCTTTTGCAGCTATTAATCTTGAAAAAAACACAACTATAATATTATGTTATAATGATCAGGATATGAGTTTTACGAACGAAGTACTGATAGCAGTAACAGGATTATGGGAAGAATAAATAAAAATTAATATTATGAAAGCTTTTACATCACATTCAGTACTTTTTCTATTACTATGTGGCCTCTCTATAACATCATTTGGCCAGAATATAAGCAATGATGATGTACTTGAAAAACATGGAATTTTTGTAAACAAGGATTTGGATGATATTATGTTAGAATTGGACCATCAGATAAAACAGTTTATTAATTCCTCAGACGAACCTATTCAACTTGTCGATTCTATTATTTCTTACAGTTATACTGATGCTTACGATTCAGTACTTTCGACAATGAGTGTAAATGATTTCAATGATTTAAATCAAATAGTTTGTATAACAAATTATAATTACGTCCAAGAAACATCTGTTTGGCAATATAGTTCAAGATACATAAAAGAATATGATGTTTATGGAAATATGATCCTCAGCCAATTTCAAAACTGGTCAGAAGACGAAACAGCATGGGTTAATAGTACTAAAGTTATTTATGAATTTGGTGAAAATGATTATTATACTTTAAGACAATTATGGATGTGGGATATTGATCTGGAACAATGGTATGGTTACTATTATTATGCTTATGAGTATAATGAGTATAACGAAAAAACATATGAACATAAATGGACTTGGTCATCCGATTTATTCGACTGGGTAAACTCTTATTATATTAATTATGAGTATTGCGAGTTTGGCCAAACTTTTCATGAACATTGGAAATGGTCGGTTGAAAACAATAATTGGTATGGATATCTGAAAAGTGAGAGATTTTATAATGATTCAGGCTATGATACTCTTTTCTTGACATATTCTTGGGATGAAGATTGGGTGATTAATTGGAAGTATGAAAGCATTTTTAATGATGAAGGCAACCGCATTCAAACATTAATGTTTTCATGGAATTCTGAAACCG
>JAEINX010000101.1 GCA_016342645.1 Bacteroidales bacterium
AAAAAACAGTAATATTTTTTGAAATTTTCCTTGGAAATATCAAAAATATTGATTTAACTTTGTACTGTCTGTCGATAAGGTACAATAAAGGCGGGTATTTTCAAGAGAATAGAAATTATTTGATCGAACAGACAAAGTTATAATCTAAAAAAAACTAAAAATGAAAAAGCTAATAATGATTTTTACAGTTTTAATACTAAATTCGTACATAGTAAACAGCCAGGATTATTGGGAAATTATAGATACTCCTCCCGGAATAGATCTTCATTCAATTGATGTTAACTCAAATGGAGATATGTTTATTGGTGTTGGACTATCAACAGGAGGAGGTGTTCTTCGTAATCTTAACAATTTGAATACTTGGGATACTTCTCTTTATTTTAATAATGATGTTATTGGAAAAATTTATATTGATAAATATAACAACGTTTTCGCCGCCTCTGATCATCTTTATTACTCAGATAATAATGGTGATAGCTGGACTCAAATATATTTTGAGCAAGGATTTGGAATTACAAGTATTTTACGAAATTCAGATAATTTAATTTTTTTTGGGAAATGGGGTGGAATTTTTAAATATGACTCTATTGGTTCAAATTGGGTACAGGTTTTATCACTTGGAAATACTGAAGTAGTTAATGCAATAATTGAGGATACTATTACAGGGAGTTTATACGCAGGTACAACCAAATATACAGGAAATGGTGGAGGTATTTACCAATCGGAAGATGGAGGTAATATCTGGGAACATATTGGCTTAATAAATCAAAATGTTTCTTCATTAGCTTTAAACTCTTCTGGTGATTTGTTTGCAGGAACTCGTAATTTTATAGGAGGGGTTTTTGTTTTGCCTGCCGGCAGCGATGTTTGGACAAATTTGAATAATATTGAATTAGTTACATCAATTGTTATTAATTCGGAGAACAGTATTTATATTGGTTGTTCTAATCTTGATGGGTATACAGGAGGTGTCCGCCAATCAGTTAACAATGGACAAACATGGGAGATTATTAATACAGGTATGGGTGATAAGGACATTGAAAATCTCAAAATAGGTGCTGATGGCCACCTGTTTGCCGTTGCATATAATTCTCCAATTCCTCTTTTTAAAAGTGTTAATTCGACTTTACCTATTACACCACAACCAAGCAATTACCCTGAGAATTTCTCGGCACATAATATAGAGTTACAATGGACCGATCCTGAGGAAGGAATTTTACCCCATGCATATTTAATACTTATGAGCGATATAAGTTTTGAAGCAATTAAAACACCTGTTGACAATGTTGCTATTCTCGATGGGCATAAAGCCAAGAATATTACTTATGGAGTTGAGAAATGTGTTTTTTCTAATCTTGCTCCCGGAACAGAATATTATTTTAGGATATTTCCTTATACCTATAATTCTTATTCAATTAATTATAAAAATGAAGAAGAAGCAATACAAACTATGAAAAGGACTAAGGAATAAGGATAAATTCATAACCTTTGATTTGCTACAAACGTAATGATAATAATGGTTACAGAAGATTTTATCAACCATTTTGTCCATTAAGCCATTACTTACAATAAAAAAGTATAATAGACAATTTGAATATTTAAAATATTTTCATAAATTTGAAGAAAAAACTTTAGAATATAATATGGATTTAAAACTCGCAGTATTAATTGACGGTGATAACATACCATCTGCTTATGTAAAGGAGATGATGGAAGAAATTGCTAAATATGGCAATCCAACTATAAAAAGAATTTATGGTGATTGGACAAACCCTAAACTGGCAAAGTGGAAGAATGTCCTACTGGAAAATGCTATAACACCTATTCAACAATATGGATATACAACTGGGAAGAATGCAACAGATTCGGCTATGATAATTGATGCAATGGATATTTTATATTCGGAACAAGTCAATGGTTTTTGCATAGTTTCCAGCGACAGTGATTTTACACGTTTGGCCACAAGGCTTCGTGAAGCCGGGATGAAAGTATTTGGGATTGGCGAAAAGAAGACACCAAATCCGTTTATCGTTGCTTGTGATAAATTCATTTATATTGAAATTCTTAAATATCAATCTGAGGAAAATGATTTGGAATCTAATGAGAGCAAAGAATCTGTAAAACATAATATTGATAAAATCACCCCAAAGGTTGTTAAACTTATTTCGTCAACTATATCTGACCTCGCTGATGATGATGGTTGGGCTTTTTTGGGAGATGTTGGAAGCCTACTGCTGAAAAAGCAACCGAATTTTGATTCCCGAAACTTCGGCTTTCAAAAGCTGACGCCCTTGATTCATTCGATTAAAAAGTTTGAAATAGAACAACGTGAAAGCTCAAAGGGACGATTTAAATTAATTTATGTAAAAATTAAGGAAAAACGCAAAAAGATTACTAGAAAATCATAGCTCCCAATCGGAACAGAAACGCTTTTTAGCAGTACTTTAAGCATTCAGTTTTTTTATTAACCAAGCCATATTATGTCCCAAAATTTTCATCGTTTTAATGCCTTCTTCGTCGCTGTTTACATCGCCGGGTTGTAATCCAATTCCCATATTCCAGTAAAGCGATCCGGGAACTATCATCTGATTTATGAAAAAGAATTTATTGATTGCATCAAAAACATTTACACTTCCTGCCCTACGAACAGCAACAACCGCTGCACCAACTTTTTTGGCAAAAAGATAATCGTTGGCGATTCCTACTAATCCTGCACGATCAATTACGGATTTAATTTCAGGGCTAACATTAGCAAAATATGTTGGCGAACCGAGAATAATTGCATCTGCAGCTATCATCTTTTCAATGATCTCATTCAATATATCACTTTTGATCGTACATTTTTGGTCTTTATTTTTGAAGCATTTTAAACAAGCCTGACAACTTTTGATTTTTTTCCCCGCAAGCTTAATGAGTTCTGTTTCTATTCCTTCTTTGTTTAATTCTTCAAATACCATATTTATCAAAAAGCTAGTGTTTCCTTTTTTCCTGGCGCTTCCGTTTATAGCTAATACTTTCATTTTAATTCTATTTTAGTTTCATTTTTTATTCTATCAAATTTTTCCTGAATTTCCGAAGAAGTTTTTTTTACTTTGCTAACAAGAATAATAGCTATGAAAGCAAATATAAAAGCAGGAAATAGTTCATAAATATTAAAAATTCCTCCTTCTATTTGTTCCCAAACAATAACTGTTGCTGCTCCTGTGATCATCCCTGCTAATGCACCAAAGGAAGATATGTTTTTATTATATAAAGATAGAATAATCAAAGGCCCAAATGCAGCACCGAAACCTGCCCAGGCATAAGCAACAAGAGAAAGGACAGTTGAGTTTTGATCGGTAGAGATATAATATGCAATTAAAGCTATTGCAATCACAGTAGCTCTGCCAATCCAAACAAGTTCTTTATCTGAAGCATTTTTTTTGATTACTTTCTCATAAATATCTCGAGTTAAACAGGACGAAGAAACAAGAAGTTGCGAATCAATCGTACTCATAATTGCGGCCAGAATTGCAGCAAGAATAAAACCCGCAATCCATGGATTGAAAAGAAGTTCTGATAGAACTATAAATATTTTCTCACTATCCCGTAAATCTATTCCATGTGCTGAAACATACGCTATTCCAAAAAATCCGACTGCCAAAGATCCTGTTATTGATAAGATCATCCATATCATTCCTATTACCTTTGCTTTGCCAACATTCTCAGCTTTATTAATCGACATAAATCTAACTAAAATATGTGGTTGCCCAAAATACCCAAGCCCCCAGGCTAGAAGAGATATAATTCCTATTACGGTTGAGCCTTTCAACATATCCATATAACCAATATCGATGTTTTTAACAGTATCAATACTGGCTGACAAACCGCCAATATCGGTAATTACAACAATTGGCACAACCAAAAGAGCAAGCATCATTAAAATTCCCTGAAAGAAATCGGTCCATGAAACGGCATTATAACCGCCTAAAAAAGTATATGAAACGATAACAATTGTACCTGTTAAGAGGGCATATTTATAATCCAAATCAAAAGTTGCTTCAAATAATTTTGCTCCACCGACAAGCCCCGAAGAAGCATACAAAGTGTAAAATATAAGTATCACTAAAGCTGCCACTATCCGCAGGTTAGCATCATTAAACCGATTTGCAAGATAGCCGGGAATGGTTATCGAATTGTCTAATTTCTCAGTAAATATTCTCAGCGGACGAGCAATGTATTGCCAGTTTAAGAACGCACCTATTATTAAACCGATTGCTATCCAACTTCCGCTTATTCCGGTTGTGAACATTAATCCGGGTAAACCCAGTAAAAGCCATCCGCTCATATCGGAAGCACCTGCGCTGAGAGCTGCAACCGTTGGATTTAAACCTCTGCTTCCAAGTATGTAATCAGAGATGTTTTTTGTTTTATAATAGAAATAAATTCCTATTGCAAGCATTCCAAAAATATACAGCGAGAATGAAATTATAATCGGTATATTCATTTTATCTTCCTTTTGTTATTTGTCAATTTGCAGGTAATGTAAAATAAAAAGTGCTGCCTTTGCCTACTTCACTCGAAACCCAAATTTTTCCTTTGTTAATACTTACGAATTCATGAACCAAGCTTAATCCTAAACCTGTTCCCGATTCATTATCGGTTCCTTTAGTCGAAATATTATTATCAGGATCGAAAAGTTTTTTAAGATTAGCTTCGGGTATTCCAATTCCGGTATCGCTTATGCTTACTTCTACTTTTTTATCAATATGTTTTGCATTAATAATTATTTTACCTTTTTCAGGTGTGAATTTAATTGCATTAGATAATAAATTACGTAGTATGGTCGATAGCATATTCTTATCAGCCCATAATTGAGTTTCTTTTTCAATATTTTCTAATAAATTAATTTCTTTATTAACAATATTACCTTGTAATAGCGTGACTGTTTCCGCAACAATATCTTTTAGAATTATTGTCTTTGGATTTGGTTTTATTGTATCATTTTGAAGTCTCGACCACTCCAATAAATTTGATAATAACATTGTAAGTTCCTTGGCTGTTAGGTTTATTATTTTAACAAAGGAACGATTTTCTTTTTCATCAAACTCATTGTCTTTATCGATAAGTAAATCCGAAAAACCGAGAATAACACCTAAGGGGTTAATTATGTCGTGGGCTATTATTGACAAGAATTTATCTTTAGTTTTATTCGTTGCATTCAGTTCCTCAGTTGTTTGCTGATGTTTAATTATTTCATGTTTTAAAGTTTTATTAGCATCAAGTAAACTAGCTGTTTGACGATCGGCAAATTTCTGCAATTTAAATTTTTGCTTAGTTAATTGCCTTAATCTTAATTTATATCCTGCAAATACAAATAGAATTATCAAAACAGCAATGATCCACTTAAAATACAATGATTCAAAAAAAGTCGGTAAAACCACAATTGTAAAAATATACGGTTCTTTTAACCATAGGCCATGATTATTAGATGCTAATATTTCTAAAGTATATGTTCCTGCTGACATATTGTTGAATGCTATCTGATGTTGATTACCAATATAAATCCAATCCTGATTCAATTCTCTGATTTTATATTTATATTGGTTCTTTGCGCTATTAATAAAACTCAATCCGGCAAATTCAATTGTAAATACTTCCTGGTTTGGCTGAATAATAAGTTTGTGATCTGAAAAAACATTCTTGTTAATATTAACAGATTGGTTTGCAATCTTTATTCCGGTAATAATTAATTTGGGGATTATACTGTTTTGTTTTATTTTTTGGGGATTAAAATAATTAAATCCGTTAATGCCTCCAAAAAACAAAGTGTCGTTAGAGGATTTAAAATATGCTCCCGTATTGAACTCATTGTTTTGAAGTCCGTCACTGACATCATAATTCCTGAAAATTCCTTCCTTCTGGTGATAACATGAAATTCCACTATTTGTACTTAACCAAAGATTATCTTCTTCATCGGGCAGAATGCCATAGATATGACTGTTCGGCAAACCGTCTGCTTCAGTAAAAAGCTTGAAATTATTTTCCGTTGAATTATATTCAATTAAGCCGTTACTTGTCGCTATCCAATATTTATTTCCCTTGTCATTGTAGATACAATTAACAGGATTAAAATTGTTAAAATCCTTTAAATCACTAATAATGTCAAATTTCTCAACTCTTTTTTCATTTAGATCAAATTTCCCAATACCACCATGATCATAACCGATTAATATGTTGCCATGATTGTCTTTATAAATTGTTCTAACAGTTTTATGAGTACGATCATTTATTGTTGAATTAAGATAAGGGTATGGAGTAATATTTTTTGAAAAAGGATTAAATCCGGTTAATCCTGTCTTTGTACCTAAGAGCAGAAGTGTATCATTATATGAATAGATTACAAAAATATATTCTAATAAATGTTGATTTACTTCATTATCTTTAAATTCAACAGATGTCAATATATTGTCTTTTTTATCTAAGATCCTAAGCCCGCCACCCTCTGAGCCTGTCCATATCAAACTAGAATCATAAATACAGTTAACAAAAGAGTAAACACTTGATTTATGAAATGTATTAACCGAACTAAAATCTTTTTTTATTTTTGATATTCCGTAATAGCCTCCTACAAAATAAAAATCTTTATCTTCGGCAAAGGCTCTGATACTTTCAACCGAAAAATCAGAATTGATTTTGCTATTCATGAGCTTAAAATCAGTATTATCCGATATGGAAATCTCAATACCGTTCCCATTTGTACCTATCCATAATATTCCGTTACTACTCCTGTAAATACAATTAATTCTTGAATCTTCCAAATATGAATCGATGTAATAGGCAGTCGGGTCGTGGCCAAACTTGAATTTAAAAATCCCACTCAAAAGACTTGCAAACCATATATTACCTTCATTATCACCAGTTATTCCAGTTATTGAATTGAAACTGTCAAAAAAAACATCATAGTATTTTTTTGAAATAAATTGTCTGTAATTATTAAAATATTCCTTACTTTTATTAAGGAAAAAAAGTCCTCCGTTTTTTTCATCATAATCAATGAGGTTTATCCAAACTCTTTCATTGTCTTCAAAAAATGATGTTATTTTCAAACTATTACGATTAGCTTCATCAATACCTTGAATTGGGAACTTCTCAACACGGTCATTATTAATATTGAATGATAAAACAATTGTATCTGTAAAACCACCAAACCAAAGCCTGTTAAAACTGTCAATGAAAAGGCAGTCAACATCTTTTAACTGCTTTGAAAATGCCTTATGCAATAAAAGCTTTTCCTTTTTAAGAGTTTTATGGTTAAGTTTAAAAATCCCAAAGCCATGTGTGCTATACCAAATATCTCTATTCTTATCAATTACACATGATTTGATAATATTAGCTCCATAAGCAATTGGAATTGAGTCGCTTTCTTTTAAGGATGTGAATACTTCTGTATAGGGATTAAACATTGATAGTCCGTTATTTGTGCCTATCCAAATAATACCGTTATCACTTTCAACCATTGAGTTAATCGTATTGTTTTGTATTGATGTACTATCGCCAAAAATATTTCTGTAAATTTTGAAACGATATCCGTCATATCTGTTAAGTCCGTCAGATGTTCCAAACCACATAAAACCTCTATTGTCCTCGATGATTGAAAGTATTCTGCTTTGGCTCAAGCCTTCCTGCACAATTATTCTTTCGTCTGTTTGAAATAATTTGTCGTCGATTGCGTACAAATCAAACACATATAGGAGTAAGAGGGAAATAATTAGAGAAACTCGTTTATATTTCATTCATCTCGTTATTTAATTAGATTTTACATTTATGTGGCAAAAAACTTCAACTAAAATAATAAAAAAATGAATTCTGTAAAAAAATTATTTGTTATTATTTGGGCTGCTAATATCTACTGACAATTCGATTTCTCAATATTAATAGCCTTGTTTTCTTGTTTTGCTTTATTGAATTGACGATTACAAGCATTTTTTTCTACGACAAGAATAATTTCTACGATAATTTTACAATGCTATTTTATTAAAATCAATTCCTCAGAAGAAATACTTTTATTTGAGATCAATTTACAATAATAAATCCCATTCGAAATATTTTCACCCTTTTGGTTTTTGCCATACCATTTAATTTTATATTCTCCTTTTTCAAAATCAGAGGATGCAAGCCTAATAACTTCTTCGCCGTTAATATTGAATATAATTAGATCAGCGAAACATTTTTCATTAATTATAAACGAAATAGATGTTTCATTTTTAAACGGATTCGGAAAGCAATTTTGAATCGAAATTTCAAAATTATTATAGTTTTCAGAAATAGAAAGTAAAGAACTAAACTCAAGTTCAACTATGCTATATTCACCATCCTCAAGAGGGAATGTGATTTGTGAATAAGCACTATTATAAGGATTTAAGAAACGAATGTTTTCTGCGGGAATTTCAATATTTTGACTTGCATCCCATAATCTGAAATTTGCTTTATTACCCGGAATAAAACCTTTACCGGAAGTAATTGTCCTAAAAACCGGAATTTCATTGACAAATTGATTGCCAATCAAAATGTTATTATTAATGCCGGTAGCTCCAACAAGTTTGTCTCCGTCAAATATTGCAATTTCATCGCCGGCCTGCAATTCAAAACCATCAATACTTGCTTTGGAAACATAAATTGTCCAAATCGAATCAGCAGCATTCCCTCCATTGAAAGGAAAATATACGGGATCAAGCTTTGTAATTGGCAGGGCTGATTTAGTTTCTTCAGGATAAATCAAAATCCCATCAGCTTGCATTTTGAACAAGTATCCTTCTCCCGGAATTGTATTTCCAATACCATTAACCCAAACGGGCCCTATTTTTCTTAAAGTCCCTCCTGTTGAATTTCTAATATAAATCAAATCATCGTTTAGAGTTGATTCGAATGCATCTAATGCACTAATTGCCGTACTTGGGAAATAGCTTACAAATTGGTATCCGGCAGATAGGTTAATGGGAGTTTGAATCTCAATTATACTGCCCTCTATTGTTAATAAATCACTGGCTGCCATTTTGAATAAATATCCTTCTGAAGTTATCCAGTCTCCAATTCCGTTAACCCAGTTTGGGCCGATTTTTCTTAACATAGCCCCTTCTGAATTTCTAATATATTGAAGATTGTCATTCATTATTTCAGCAACAACATTGATCATTTCAGGATCATTGGGTGAAATTCTTGATGAAACAAAGCTGTAACCTTCATTTAATTCAATGTCTTGAGTAAAAAGTGAAGATAAAACCGTTAATGAAACAGGAATAGAAGTAGAAACCTGAAAATTATCAACAATATTGATTAAGCAGGCATACTCACCGGGTTCAATATCAATAGTATTAAAAATAATTTCAACTTCGTCTGTTTCATCTTGAGCAAGGTTACCGAAGTATGGGTTCACCTCTATCCATGGTAGTAACTCGCCAATTTTTATCATGTTAAGAGTATCATAAATAATATGAGGTTCGGCGCCGTAAACTTCGCCATCTATTTCACAAAAAAAGTTTATTTCATCAGGTAATGAATTTTCAAAATAAGCATCTACTTGTGCATACGCCGATTCTCCTCCTTTGATTACACCCCAACCTGAAGTATTTTCGCCATGCCAATGTGCTGTAATTCCATTTCCAATCATACCTTCATAAATCATATCGCCTTCGGAACCCCCCACAAAATCGCTTGCCGAATTAACAATTACACCCTCAGGGAAATCAACGTATATGTCTTTCAACCACTCGTTATCGGTGCTTCCATTGTAAACCATTAAAGAAAGTGATAAGGATTGACCACTGATAAATTCTTCGGGAGTACAAGTCATATACGAACCTTCAATACTTTTTGAAGATGAATTAATATTAGGTTTTTTAGGATTTTCAAACAAACTTATTTGATAATTTAGTATTCCTCCCCCTATATTTGTGATATAAATTGTGTCAATATCCGTTTCATTGATATTCATTGTTTTATTAATGAATTCAGGGCTTACACTTAATTCGGGGATACCGGACTGGCATGCAGGGAAAGTAATATAATCGATCCATGCACAATCGGAAGCTGTGCTAACGGAATAATCTTTATGATAAATCCATTTAAAGGTTACCGTGCCTGCGATAATAGGATATGTTTCAAGAGTCCAATCAATGTTTCCATCCCAACGGTTCAGTTCAATTCCATTAATTTCAAACGACAAATAATCATAATTTGTCCCATTTGGGTCATTCTCACAGGAAACCTTTTTGTAAAATGATATATCGCCATCGGCTAAAACATCTAACTCAATAAAAAGTATTGATTCCTCATCATCTTCAATATCACCGGATCGGGCACTAAATTCTCCTTCAAATTTGGTATTGCTGTCAATTATCCAGCTTGTATTTCCGCTATGTTGCCACGAAAGTTTATTAAAATCACCTGTTTCAAAATCTTCAAGAATAAGTCCTAAAGCCAAAGTGAAGCTAATTTGTGTTGTATAACCACCCTCAGCAGAAATATCAACTAATAGGTCAATAATTTGGTTTAGAGAAGCTTCTTCTGAAATAGAAAGATTGAAAACTATTTGCACGATTTCACCAGGTGCTAATGAAGTCATCGTTCCCGAACCCGAATTAATATTAACATAAGGATCATTTGATGAAAGAACTGCAAGAATTTCATTTGCGCATACATTTCCATTATTTTTAAAACTAATTATTAGATCTGCTGTATCTCCGGGTTCTAAAATACCGTTATTCCCATCATCGACAAAAATATTTTGTTTCTCGATTACAGGTGCATAGGCTATGAAAACATTGTTTCTAATCCATGTTTGATTGCCTGATGTAAGAATTGAATTTATGTTGAACGAATATTTGTTTGGTATTATCGGATCTACAAAGAAAGAAAAAGCATTTTCAAAATAAACAGTCTGGCCAACCTCAATTGTTCCTATGTTTTCATTATCGTCAAGCAATTCGATAAAAGGGCTGGAATTATAAATATTTAAAATCGCATCTGTAATTTCTTCATCTTCTATGTTTTTAATAGAAACCGAAAGATAGGCTGTTTCTCCAAACTCAATTATTTCGTCACCACCGGAATTAACCGAATACTCAATTATAACACCCTTTGTACTAAATTCTAAGGTTTTGATTGAACTTATGCCATTGTTGTCATTCACTCTGAATGAAATTTCTTTTTCATCATAAGCATTTATTGGAACACCGGAAAAAACGCCATCTTCAGAAACATCCATTTCAGGCGGATAATCGTATGCAATAAATTCTATCATAGAATTGATTGGGATATGATCGTCATTTGAAACTTCAGAAAACTGGTATGTTTTTTCATCACCTTTTGATGTTCCTGCATACCAGATAATATTTTCAGGAACTTCTAATGCCCCATAGTGGTATTCAATTTTACCCGAAGGATATAAAGTTACGGCAAAATTCAATTCGGTTCCAGATGGATTATCAGCATAGGAAGCTTTCCACCGAAAAGTTGCCGAGTTTTGATCACCTTCATACCAAATGCCGTCACCTTCCGAAGTGTTTAGTTGTAAATCGTATAAATATGGATAAATTCCTTCGTGGTGAATAAAAACAATGTCGTGATTATGAAAATACGGATGATAAAACAGATCTTCTTCAAATGGCATAAAACCATCAACATGAATTAATATTGTGTCATGAAATTTTCCATAAAAAGGAAAAGAAAAGTCTAATATTTTAGTTGCAAAACCACTACTGTTACTACTTGGATATAATTGTTCAGCATTCACCATAGGAAAATCTGCTGTTGAAACAATTTCTTCGAAATCCCTGTTTAATTCCCAATGATAGGGGAGGGTTCCGCCTGAAGCAGTTAGTTGGTAATTATATGGATTATTGATTTGACCATGTGGAAGTTCGTCATCTTCAATAAAAACATCAGCATAATTAACAGTATGAACGACCGAAAACACCGTAAAACCATGATGCTGAATTGGAACATTTGAGCTTGGTGATGGAATTTCAACAACACCTCCTCCAGTATAATCCATTAAAGAAAAGCTTATAAAAGTTCCATAACCCCAATTATTTGGATCTTCTTCTTCAACCCTTAGGAAATATTTTGCAGATTCTCCACTCTCAATAAAGTTTAATAAAGGCGTTAAATCCAGTCCAAATTCAATAGTTTTATTTTCTTCTTGAGAATCACCGCCCTGCATATAATTATAATTTCCCTGAAAATCAAAAATAGGATATTCGTAAATGTATTCGGGTTCTTCGGCGGTTTCATCAGAGGCAACACCCGCAGTTACTTTAATGGTTCCTCTTGCAGTATGTTTTATTATAACTTTTGCTGTTATTTGTGGCTCATAGTTTTCCTTAACATCTAAAATGTGGGTAGAATGATTCCAGATACCCCCGCTTCCTAACTCATCAGCCAATGTTTTATACATCATATAACTATAACCGCCGTCTCCCCAATTTGGGACTCCACCATAACTATTTACTGCTTTAAAACCGCCAATTTCCCAATCTTTAAGATTAACAACTCCATCATAATTAATGTCTATGTCGTTTGTGTATCTTCCGTCTCCGTTATAATCAAACCTGATTGAATCATGGTATCCGACTATAGTCATTGCATGATTTGGAGATCCGCCCCAAGTTGTTATAACACATTTTCCGGCTTCTGGTGTACCGGCGGGCAGGTAATTAAAGTTGGAAGTATATTGGATATAAAAAGAAGCAATCCCCCCAACTTCTGAGCCATTTAAATGATCGTTAATCCAGTTTTTTAAAGTTAATAAACCTTCAACATCATCAACCTTGATTGTCATAACTTTGTTTATACGATTGTGCATGCCATTGTAATACTCATCATAGCCTGACATCCATCTCAGATCTCCACCGTAAGATAAAGTTCCTCCATAATCTTCAACATTTGGATTACCACACTTTTGTAAGATTTCAAAACTATGAATGTAGCTAACTCCCCCACCTTCTGCGGTTCCTTCATTTTCAAAATTCCATGTAAAATGTGTTGGATAAGTTGTTTCGTTTGTATTTGCAGCTAAATCTCTCTTACAATCTATTTCATAAGTAAAATTATAAGCAATACCGGCTGCCTGTCCACAACAATATCCTGCCTGATTAAATGGTTCCCTCATATATTTTTTAAGTGAATTATCAACAACAATAGGTAAAATAACATCTTTATATTCCTGAGGAAGCTTAAGTTCAGATAAATTTAATAGTTTCTGTTTCTCGGCTTTTGATAGCGGAGCTAATTCATTTACATTATTTGAAGTTTTATTTTTTGATTTTAAACCTTTTTCTTGAGAAAATGTTGGCTGTAAAAAAAAGATGCTAATTAAACAAAATAGTACGGAAAATGTTCTGATATGTTTCATGGCTTTTATGATTATGTGTATTTTTTCCCCTTCTTTTATTTTAATGATCTATCAAATCATCCTTCTTAATTCCATACAAAGATAATTTTTTTTCACCCATAAATAAAAATATTAATAATTCAAATGTTCAATAAGAAAGATTTTTTTGTAACTTTGAAAATTAGAAAAAAAAATAAATTGAAGTTATTTTACAATCTTTCTTTAATTATGACATATTTAATAATCGGAGCAATATATATATTATTAGTACTGTTTTTTACTTATCTAAGTTATTTCAGAGACATTGGGATTTTAAAGGGCTTTTTATATAATTTGTTTTTTACTCCTATTATTGGTGGAATAATTGTTTTATTATCTTATAAAACAGATAGTCCTATTCACATTGTTACTGTTTACAGGTGTAGTCGTTGTCATTTTGAATTTACTCAAAATGAAGAATTTTGCCCTTTTTGTGAGAAGGATGGAGAAAAAATCAGATTAAAAAGAAAATCAATGGAAGTAATTTAAAACAAAGAATTAACACATTATTTTAATACTAATAATTATTAATACTTTTTACCAAAAAAACAAAATCCATAACAGAAAGTTGTTCAGCTCTTTTTCCAAGTAATTCTGAGCCTGATTTTTCTTTATCTATATTAAAATTCTTTATTGAGTTTCTTAAGGTTTTGCGGCGTTGATTAAAAGCAGATTTAACAATTTTTATAAAAAGTTCTTCGTCGCAATCAAGATTAGAGGTTTGATTTCTTCTCAAACGTATAACAGCCGATTTAACTTTTGGAGGAGGAAAAAACACAGTTTCGTTTACTGTAAATAAATATTCAATATCAAAATATGCCTGCAATAAAACGCTTAAAATCCCATACTTTTTGTTACCTGGCGGGGAGCTAATTCTTTCGGCAACCTCTTTTTGTATCATACAAACGATTTCATCTACAGATTCTTTTTGTTCCAGAATTTTGAAAAATATTTGGCTGGAAATATTATATGGAAAATTCCCAATAATCGAAAAAGTGCCACAAAAGAAATTGTTAATATTTAATTTTAAGAAATCGGCATGAATTATTCGGGAAATGTTTTCGGGGAATTTGTTTTTTAAAAAATCAACAGCATCCTTGTCGGTTTCAATAAAAAAAGCATTTAAATCAGATTCGGCTATAAGATATTTTGTTAGAACCCCTGTTCCCGGGCCAACCTCAAAAACATTGGGCGTTTTTTTTGATAAACTGCCAACAATTTTTTTTGCAATATTTTCATCTTTCAGAAAATGTTGACCAAGCGATTTTTTGGGTTTCAGATGCATCATAAATCAACATTATCGCCTCTTAATTGCCTATATTTTTTTCGAGCCTCAACCGTAAATAAACTTCCGGGATATTTTGTTAATAATTCACGATATAATTCCATTGCCACTTCTTCGTCATCAAACAGTTTTTCATATAGTTCGGCTCGAAGAAATAAAGCATTATCGCCAAGAATATCATCAGGATAATTGTCAATTAGTCTAACTAAAAGGCTGTCGGCTTCTTCAAATGCACCCATTTCAATTTTAATCTCTGCTTTTTTCAATAAAACTTCATCAAATAATGGATGCCAAAGAGAAAGTTTTGGAATTGAATCTAAGGTTATTAAAGCAAGATCGTTTTTATTTTGAAATAAATATAGATCAGCTTTTGAATATAATTCCAAAGCAAAAGTTGAGCTGTCGGCATCAAGATTATCGCTGATCAAAAGAGATAGCTCCATGGCATCATTTGCAATAAGTTTTGATGTTGCAGCTTTTAAAACGTCAAGCTGTACTTTTGCCCAGCCAAATTCACCGATGTAATATGACAGTTTTGCATTTCTAAATTTAGCAAGATGTCCGAGCGGATCATTTTTATATGATTTTTCCACTTGAGAATACAATAAAGTGGCTTCCCAAACTTCCCCCTGAAACAATAAAATATCGGCAAGTTCAATTTTACATTC
>JAEINX010000002.1 GCA_016342645.1 Bacteroidales bacterium
TTTCTTCCCCTAATTTTTTTATTGAGTTCAATTAATGTATGAAATTGGCTGTCAGTAGTCACAAAAAAAGGGAGACCAAGTATGATCTCCCCAATTCCAATTATTAAAAAAAACAACTATTTATTATTTGCCTGAAAACTTAGTTTTCGGGCAAGAACTATTTAATCGTTACTTTTCCTGTTTGAATCCCCACGGAAGTTTCAACCCGAATAATATATAATCCGGATTGAAAAACAGAGGTTTCAATTGTAAGATTTGTATTACTAAAATTATGTTCAAAAATAATTTGACCGCAAAAATTTATTATTTTAACATTCTTAATTGTTTGATCGGAAACAATATTTAAAACATCAGTAGCCGGATTTGGGTAAAAGTTAACATTAACTGAATTATTGTTTTTTAAGCTGAAATCGCTTTTGGTAATATTCAGGATACTGAATTCTCCATCATTTTCAGGGAATCTGTTTTGTGAATAAGCATTGATATATTCTTTGTTAAAAATATAATCAGATGAAACAATCTGTTGCTTTTGCGAATCCCAGACTTTTATATTCATATTATTTCCTATTGTGTATCCTTGTCCGTTAGTAAGAACGCTGAAAACTGGGATAGAATTTTCAAAAACATTATCGGAAACGATAACATTTGCCCCGATTAATTTTTCGCCATCATAAACTCCTACTTCATCACCAATATTTAAACCCGAAACATATAAAGTATAAACCGCTTCCGAAGGATTTCCGCCTTCAAAGTTGAAATGTTGACTTTCAATAAACACTTTATCAGAAGTTGATTTGCTGATTATTTCAGGATAAATTTGTGTGTCGGGGTTTAGCATTTTTACTAATAAACCTTCGCCAGGATTAATATCACCAATACTATTAACCCAAACCGGTCCAATTTTTCGTAGCATAAACCCGCCTGAGTTTCTTACAAAATCAAGGTTATCACCAATTATTGATTCAAAAGCAAGAGAGGCATCCATTGGTTCAGTAGAAAGAAAACTTATTATTTGATAGCCTGTAACTAACTCAATTGGAGTTTGAATGTCAGTGATAGTTCCATCAAGTTCAATTTCATCAGGGTTTAGCATTTTGAAAAGATAGCCTTCGGTATTAACCCAATTGCCAATTCCGTTGATCCAGTTCGGCCCGATTTTTCTTAACATAAATCCACCTGAGTTTCTTACAAAATCAAGGTTTGGAAGAATCTCTGTTAAAAGGTTTTGCATATCGGGACTATCAAATTCCATATAAGATGAAACAAACTGATAACCTGTGTTTAATGAGATGTTTTGAGAAATGGCGGTTTCTTCGACAAGAATATTATCTATTTTCCATGCACCTATGTAATAAGAATCTTCACCGTGAGCAACAAAACGTATTTTAAAAATATTTCCGGCAGCATATTCCGAGATATTATATGAGAAATTTGTAAGAGGAATATCATCGTTTTCGTTGGTTAAGTTTTCAATTTGAGTCCATTCAATACCGTTAAAAACATCAATTGACATTTGTTCTAAAGTGTTTCCAAAATTGCTTAGTGATAAATCGAAAGATAATTCAACTTGAGAGGCATCCCTACCATCTAATTCATGGCCCACAAGCCCAAATTCATAATCGAGTTGATATGGATACATTCCGAAATATGCACAAGGAGGAGGATAGCCTGATGCAGAATTAACTGTCCAGTTTCCTCCTGCCGGTTCAAGTGTCCACCCATTGAAATCGAAATTATTCGAATCCCAATATTCAGCAAAAGGTAAAGGAAAAGGTAATTCCCCAATTACACCTAAATCCGAAATATTAATGTCGTCAATATAAACAATGTTATCACCCCAGAAGATAGTTTGCCAAGCGAAATAATAAATACCGGCTGAACCAATGGTTACTGTATCTATTATTTGAGTATAAGCAAGAGAGGGATCGCTTTCACGATGAATAAATTCGCCGAGAGAGTCTAATTCGTTACACAATCTCAAATCTAACTGAAAATCTCCTTCCGAGTCGGTTTTGTACCAGAAACTGATTTCATAGGAATGATTATCTTCAAGGTTAAAACATCGTGAAAATAACCAATCATTAGCAAAAGTGCTTAGATAGTCAAATTTATATGAGTAATCGCCTGTGTGAGCATCGGCTGCATTTTCATAAAGTTCCCATTCGTTTTCAAAAGGATTGAAATCAATGGCAGTCCAGTTTTCTCTGTCGGTTTCTACATTTTCAAAACTCATAGTATAATCAGAACCATCGAACCAATAATCGCAAGTATCAACATAAATTGTAACGGAGGCTGTTGCTACGCAATCTTCAAAATCGGTAACCGTACAAGTATAAGTTGTTGTTTCATCGGGAGTAGCTTCGGGATTAAATATTGTAGGATCATTAAGAAAATCGACAGGTTCCCATAAATAAGTATATGGTTCGGTTCCATTGCTTGCCAAAGCTTCAAGTATAGCTGTTTCATCGGAGTTTATGAATTGGTCTTCACCGCAATCAACTTCTAAAGCACAACCTATTCCTAAATCCGAAATATTTATATCATCAACATAAACAATATTATTGCCCCAGAATATTGTTTGCCATGCAAAATAGTAAATCCCATCAGAATCAAGAGTTACCGTATCTATGATTTGCGTATAAACAAGAGCAGGGTCATTTTCCCAGTGAATAAACTCACCCAAAGAGTCTAACTCGCTACATAATCTTAAATCTAATTGAAAATCTCCCTCGGAGTCGGTTTTGTACCAGAAACTGATTTCATAAGAATGATTTTCTTCAAGGTTAAAACATCGTGAAAATAACCAATCATTTGCAAAAGTGCTTAGATAGTCGAATTTATAAGAATAATCGCCTGTGTGAGCATCGGCTGCATTTTCATAAAGCACCCATTCGTTTTCAAAAGGATTGAAATCAATGGCAGTCCAATTTTCTCTATCGGGTTCAATATCTTCAAAACTCATGGTATAATCTGAACCATCAAACCAATAATCGCAAGTATCGACATACACAGTAACAGATCCTTCGGCAACACTACCGGCAAAATCAGTAACAGTGCAGGTAAATATAGTTGTTTCTATTGGTGTTGCTTCGGGGTTAAAAATTGTCGGATCATCAAGAAAATCAGCAGGTTCCCATAAATATGTATAAGGTTCTACGCCTCCGCTGGCAATTGCTTCAAGAAAAGCAATATCATCCAACACAATGAATTGATTTTCACCACAATTTACTTCCAATTCAGGTACGGCAGGACAGGCTTTAATAATAAATCCCTGATGGTTCTCAAAAAATCCTCCAGAACGTCCGTTTCCGACAAATTCAAATTGGTCGGAAGGCTGAGTGGAAGTGAAAATAAATCTGATTGGGTCATCTCCTATGTCTTCCATTAATGCTTGAGCAATTTCTTGAGCTTCAGGTGAACGGCCTGCTGAATTATTCACAGGATGACTTTCTCCCGTAACACCGCTAATTTCATCTACCTCTCCCATCCATGCTTTATAAACAATGGTTTGAGTATAATCGGGCATATCTCCGGTTATTAAATTTTCATCATTTAATTTAAATTGGTATGTTCCACCTCTATAAATTCGAGTTTCAACATCGCCAATCATCCACCAGTCAATCCCTTCAATATCGTTGCCAAGCGACATTAATCCGTAGCTGACATTTATATCCTGAATTGTTTTTCCGTGTAAAGCTAAGGCAGCTTCAAAGTTGGGAAAACCCAATGAAGGGCCATTTCCAAATAAACCGGCAGTAGAAAGCGGATCAATATTATCATAATCGCGTGAAGCAAGATAATAATACGCAATACTGATAGAAGCAGGAGGAGGAAGAAAATGGCCACTTGCAGCAGGCTCAGGGCCTAAGCCATTGGCATTCCATGCAGCACCTCCGGCAAAATCCTCATCTAATCCCGAAAATGGAATAAAAGAAAATGTAGTATCAACATCAACAACATTGATAATACCAAATTTTGAATCATTTATATTTCCATCAGAAACTGTTAATGAAACATTATAGATTCCGGGATTGATAAATAGAAATTCGGGATTTTGTAATTGTGAGTCGATAATTCCATCATTGTTAAAATCCCATTCCCAAGAATTAATAATAGTATTTTGTGCATTCGACAAATCAGTAAAATTTACATTCAAAGGAGCGGAACCTATCATCGGATTAGCTTCGTAGTCAGCTATAATTTCCGCATCGTCTTTTCCGTTTTCATTGTCGTTAGAGAAAATGGCAGATCCCTTTATATTGTTGTTATTCCTTTTATTTCCAATTATTAAATAACTACCGTTTTCTAAATCATTAGAATAACAGCTTTTACTTTTAATATAAAAATAGGGATCTGCCTGATGAATTTGCTGTGGCTCAAATTCAACATTTTTAATAAGGTTATCAATCGGGTTTCCGATGATTTTTGTTTCGTTTCTTTCTGCTGCAACTGCAGCAACGCTCATAAATAATACTATTATTAAAAAGCGAAATCTGATTTTTGTTAATTTTTTCATGACTTTAATATTTAAAATTTATATTTTTATTAATTCATTCATCGGGCAAAGTAATGGTGGTTTCGAAGGCAAAACAAGTCGTAATTAGAATTCGGCAGATATTCGCCGATAAGTGGTGGGATTCTTTTATTTTTTGAATCCTAAAATTCCTAACAAAAATGGTTTTGTTGTAAATAATGATTAATAAATATCATTTTATTGCACAAAAAAAAGGATACCGAAAGTGATACCCCTTTATAATAATTATTACTTGCAGGAAAAGGTAAATTTCTTTCCCAAAAAATCGGGTATTTTGATTGTTAAGAAAACAAACCACTTACAACAGTAAACTCGTGATATTTTGAATATTGCTTCCAATAGATATCGGAACGAGTTTTACATTTTCAGACTATGTACTTCAAAAAAAATAATCTGTAACTAATTTTTTCTTGATTCAATAAGAATTTCAAGCATTTTTATGGCTGCTTCAGCAATAACGGTTCCCGGTCCAAAAACGGCAACAGCACCGGCTTTATAAAGAAAGTCATAATCCTGATGAGGAATAACGCCCCCAACAATTACCATAATATCTTCGCGTCCAAGTTTTTTAAGTTCTTCGATAACCTGCGGAACCAATGTTTTATGGCCAGCCGCAAGACTTGAAACACCTAAAATATGTACATCGTTTTCAATGGCTTGCCTGGCAGCTTCAGCCGGTGTTTGAAATAATGGCCCGATATCGACATCAAAACCTATGTCAGCATAGCCTGTTGAAACTACTTTTGCTCCACGGTCGTGCCCGTCCTGCCCCATTTTTACTATCATAATTCTGGGGCGACGGCCTTCTAATTTTGCAAATTCATCGGCCATTTCACAGGCCTTTTTAAACTCATCGTTGTTTTGCGATTCGGATGAGTAAACTCCGGATATTGAACGTATCACTGCTTTATACCTCCCAAAAACTTTTTCGCATGCATAAGAAATTTCACCGAGGCTTGCTCTCTTTCTGGCTGCATCCACAGCAAGCTCTAAAAGATTTCCTTTACCGGTTTCACAAGCCTTTGTAAGATTTTCTAATGCCCGTTTTACATCATTATTATTTCTTTCGGCTTTCAATTTATTAAGCCTTTTGATTTGAGAATCCCGAACCGCAGTATTGTCAACTTCGAGGGTTTCAAGCGGGTCTTCTTTCTCAAGTTTATATTTATTTGTTCCGACAATAGTATCTTTTCCCGTATCAATTCTGGCCTGTTTTCTTGCGGCTGCTTCTTCAATACGCATTTTTGGGATACCTGTTTCAATTGCTTTTGCCATACCACCAAGACTTTCAATTTCTTCAATTAATTTCCATGCTTTGTGAGCAATTTCATGAGTAAGTGTTTCAACGTAATATGAACCGGCCCAAGGATCAACAGCACGACAAATATTGGTTTCCTCCTGAAGGTAAATTTGTGTGTTTCGGGCAATTCTAGCTGAGAAATCTGTCGGTAAAGCAATTGCTTCATCAAGAGCATTTGTATGAAGAGATTGAGTGTGTCCTAAAGCAGCAGCCATAGCTTCAATACAGGTTCTGCTGACATTATTATAAGGATCTTGTTCGGTTAAACTCCAGCCCGATGTTTGGCAATGTGTTCTCAAAGCCAATGATTTTGGATTTTTTGGATTGAATTTATTCACAATTTTTGCCCAAAGCATACGAGCGGCACGCATTTTTGCAATTTCCATAAAATGATTCATCCCGATTCCCCAGAAAAATGACAATCGTGGAGCAAAAGCATCAATATCCATTCCTGCATTGACTCCTGCTCTGAGATATTCAAGCCCATCGGCGAGAGTAAAAGCAAGTTCGATGTCGGCTGTTGCTCCTGCTTCTTGCATGTGATAACCACTGATGCTGATAGAATTGAATTTCGGCATGTTTTTCGAAGTGTATTCAAAAATATCGGCAATAATTTTCATTGACGGCAAGGGCGGATAAATATAGGTGTTCCTAACCATGAATTCTTTAAGAATGTCATTTTGAATAGTTCCTATAAGTTTTTCTTTAGGAATTCCCTGCTCTTCGGCAGCCAAAATATAGAAAGCCATGATGGGTAAAACGGCGCCATTCATTGTCATAGAAACCGACATTTTATCAAGAGGTATCTGATCGAATAATACTTTCATATCAAGAATAGAATCGATTGCAACACCTGCTTTTCCTACGTCACCAACAACGCGTTCATGATCGGAATCATAACCTCGGTGAGTTGCAAGGTCGAAAGCAACCGAAAGGCCTTTTTGGCCTGCCGCCAGATTACGACGATAAAAAGCGTTTGATTCTTCGGCAGTTGAAAAACCTGCATACTGCCGAACAGTCCACGGACGCATAACATACATCGTGGAATAAGGGCCACGCAAAAACGGTTTTATACCTGCCGCATAGTTTAGATGTTCCATGTCTAACAGGTCGGTTTCGCCATAAACAGGTTTTACGGGAATTTGTTCAGGTGTGTTCCAGTTTTTTTCTATCCCTTCTTTTTTCTCCCATTCTTCAAAACCAACTTTAGGATTTGAATTGGTTTTATAATCAATATTTTTAAAATCCGGACGCATATTTTCGTTTGTTTATTTATTTTTTCTTTTTTGTTTCGCCGCTTTCGGTTTGATAGATTATTATTTGTGAGCTACTTTCTTGCATAGTCAAAATGGTAAATTATCTGTTTCAGTTTGTTCTTCAATAATTTCTTTTGGAAACTTGTTTTTGTAAAATGAGTTTAAAAATAAACCAATTGTTGTTACACTATTTACTACAAAATAAGTGTAAATAGCATCGTTTATTAAATAATCATTGTGCATCTTCCCATGCATATTGGTTTTTTCACTTCTAATTTTTTCAATACTTTGATTTATTGAAAGTAAAGAACTTCCAATAGTTTTTATTTCTTCCGGCAAGTCAGAATTTGGAAACAATTGAAACTCTTTTAATAAGTTAGAAGCTAATTTATATAAAGTTTTATTTGAATTAAGTTTTGTTTTAATTCTTTCATCTTTTGATATTTCTTTAATAATGCTTTCTAATGCTGAATTAACCAACCCAATTGCCATATCAGGTTCATCTTCTATTAGCTTAAATGCTTTCTCAAAGGTTTGACGAGCTGTTTCAAAATTAGTTTTTAATTCATTTCTAAAAACAGAAATTGAAGGAATTAAATCTGGAGTTTCTAAACCTAAATCTATGGCGATTTTCAATAATGTCTCTCCGTCAATACCATGCAAGGTTGATAACAGGTCAATGTTTTTATCTTCTTTTTTTACAATCTCAAAGCTGTACCATACCTCATTATTATATTGGTCACATTCTACTTTTTGCCATTTCTTTATATAAAATGCTACATTTTTATATTTTGATGTAGAAAATGTATTCCAAAGTTTTTCTTCTATTTCAGAAACTAATTGCATTTGATATTTTGGTGAAATATTATTTTTCATAATTATTCTATCTCAATTTTATCAATTTCATTAGACTATAAGTTTCAATGTTTGCTTGAGCGTGATTATAAATTGGCTCTTTTTTCCAATTTCTTATGAAACTCAATCAAAGTTTCGAGAACATTTTTACGAACATGAATAAAATCATCAACACCTGCTTTTTTAAAGTCTTCTATTTTTTCTTTAGGATAGCCTGCCACAACTATCAATGTTTGTGGTTTTTTAGACTTTATTCCTTTGGCCAAAACCGGAACAATTTCAGAATATTCTTCATCTGAACTGCAAATTACAACTATCTCTTTTTCGGAATCAATTGCCGCATCAATTGCTTCATCGGTATTTTTGAAACCCGGATTATCGAAAATTTCGTATCCGGCACATCCGAAAAAGTTTTCGGAGAATGTGGCTCGTGCTTTTCGTATCGCAAGGTTTCCCATTGATAGAAGAAAAACGCCTGGCCTTTTTCCACTTTCTTTTGTATTTCTTTCGGTTGAAAGCCTAAGAGCTTCGAAAGCCTCAGCACCACGATAGGGATTTAATCCTTTGTTTTCGGAATCAATCGTTGTTTTGATTTTATCCGACATGGTTTCATTAACATTTGGATATTGATTGGTTCCAAGTATTGAAACTTTTCGTTGAGCTATATCCATATCTCTTTTTTGAGCTGTTGCTTCAATTTCCTCTTTAATAATTCCTTTTTGCAACAAATGAATTATTCCTCCGTTTTCTTCGATATTTTTAAATTTTTGCCATGAAGCTGAGGCAATTGAGTCAGTCAGGTTTTCAATATAATATGAACCACCTGCTGGATCAGCAATTTTATCCAAGTAAGATTCTTCTTTTAAAATAAGTTGAGTGTTTTTGGCATTTCTTCTCGAAAATTCATCAGATTCTTTGAAAGTAATATCAAAAGGATTGACAGTCATTGAATCGATTCCGCCAATTGCCGCCGACATTCCTTCGGTTGTATTTCGAAGAATATTTACATAAGGATCATAAATTGTTTTATTCCATATAGATGTAACTGCATGAAGATTCATCTTTTGTGAGTTGGGATTGTTTGGTTTGTATTGCTCGGCAATTTTCGACCAAAGCAAACGTACTGCTCTGAACTTTGCAATAACCATAAAATAGTTTGAACCTATTGCGAATGAAAACAATAATCTTGGTAAAACCTGATCGGCACTTATTCCGTTTGAAGTTAAACGATAAAGATATTCATTGCCGGAAGCAAGGCCAAAAGCTAATTCCTGAGTAATTGATGCACCTGAATTATGAAAAAGGCTTCCATTTATGCTTATAGCTTTAAAATTTGGAATTTCGGCTATCACTTTTTTCATAAGCTTGGCCGAATCTTCAAAAGTCTCCTTTTCGTTTTTGCATAATTTACTACTTATTGCAAGCTGATTAATAGGGTCGTAATTAATTGATCCTCTAATATTATCTTTATTAAGATTTTGCCTTTTAATTTCATTAATAAATAGATCAACTGTTTGAGAAAACGAATATGATGAAAGAAAATTTATTTCTGTCTTTTCGAGATCAATTCCATTTAAAAGAACTTTTATGTTTTCGGCAGAAGTAACTTTGTCAGCATAAAATCCAATTGCATTGGCTCCATTTTTAAGATTTTCAATTGCAATAGAATTTGCTTCTTCAATGTTATTGATTTCGATATCAACTCTTACAATCCAGTTATTATCTTTTTTATTTCCCCGAGTAAACGGAAATTCGCTCGGTGGCGTGTTGAGATATTCTAAATTTTTAAGGTCTTCGGCTCTGTAATAGGGTCGAACATTGAAGCCTTCGGTAGGTTTCCAAATAAGTTTCTTTTTATAATCGGCACCCTTGAGGTCGATGTTTATTTTTTCTTCCCATTCTTTTGTTGAAATAGGAGGGAATTCGGAAAATAATCTTTCTTCCTTCCCGAGATCATCATTTTCTTTCATATTATTTCCAACATTTTAGTTGTATTGATTTGAATATTTTTTGTCTTAATTATTGAAACAAAAAAACATTGTAGCAAAATTAGCTATTTTTAAAAATTAAACAGATTTTTTTATAGGACAAGATCAACATAATTTTTAGGATTTTTAAAATGATGATAATCCTGAAAATCATTCTTTTAATATCTTTAATAAAACAGATAATTCATAAAAAACAATAAGATTAAAATCTTAAGCCATTATGTGCATAATCAACCAAAGTTTTCACTTTAGCCTTTCTCATCATTAAGACGATAAAAATCTTTCTGCTTCAATAGCTGCTTGGCAACCTGAACCTGCCGCCGTAATTGCTTGACGGAAAGTTTTATCCTGAATATCTCCGCAAGCATAAACGCCTTCAATATTGGTTTTTGTTGAATCGGGAGCGGTAATTAAATAGCCGGTTTCGTCCATTTCAAGTTTTCCTTTAAAAAGGTCGGAATTAGGTTTGTGGCCGATTGCAACAAAAAACCCATCAATATCAATCGTTTTATCTTCACCGTTTTTTACATTTGTAAGAATTGCTCCGGTAACCGATTTTGAGAAACCTTCTTCTTTCCCTACAATTTCTTTAGGAACGTGATTCCAAAGGATTTCAATATTAGGTGTTTCCAAGACTTTTTTCTGCATAGCTTTAGATGCCCTCAGTTCATCTCTTCTATGAATAAGATAAACTTTTCGGCAAAGTTTGGCAAGATAAGTAGCCTCTTCGGCTGCCGTGTCGCCACCACCTACAATTGCAACATCTTTTCCTTTGTAGAAAAATCCATCACAGGTTGCACATGCCGAAACCCCAAAGCCGTTAAATTTTGCTTCCGATTCCATTCCTAACCATTTAGCAGAAGCTCCGGTAGCAATAATCACAACTTCAGCAATTAATGTTTTTCCGTCATCGGATTTTATTGTGAATGGTCTTTCTGAAAAATTTACTTCCGTAATCATTCCAAATCTGACATCGGTGCCAAAACGCTGGGCTTGTTTTTTAAAATCTTCCATCATTTCAGTGCCTTGGGTTCCATCAGGATAGCCGGGAAAATTATCAACTTCGGTCGTAATGGTTAATTGTCCACCTGGTTGTAGGCCTTCATAAATGACAGGTTTTAAATCGGCTCTTGCAGCATAAATTGCTGCCGTGTATCCGGCAGGACCGGAACCGATGATCAGGCATTTTACTTTTTCTATAATTTCACTCATTTTTTATAATTTTTTTAACTGTCAAAAGAAATAACTTCTTGCACTCTAAAGACTTTGGGTACTCTAAGTACTTTAAGTACTCCAAATACTAACTAAAAAGAAAGTATAGACTTTTTAATAATTTCAATAGCTTCCATCAATTGCTCTTTTGTAATTATCAAAGGAGGAGCGAATCTGATGATATGATCGTGAGTAGGTTTTGCCAGAACTCCGTTTTCTTTCATTTTCATACAGACATCCCATGCGGTTTTTCCGTTTTTGGGTTTTATAATAATAGCGTTTAATAAACCTTTTCCTCTTACTAATTCAATCATTTCGGAATCAATTTTCATCATTTCTTCTCTGAAAATTTGGCCAAGTTCTTCGGCTTTTTCAGCAAGTTTTTCATCTTTAACAACCTCTAAAGCTGCCATAGCAACTTTTGCTGCAATCGGATTTCCTCCAAATGTTGAACCATGTTCACCAGGTTTGATAGTCATCATGATTTCGTTGTTGGCTAAAGCTGCCGATATTGGGAAAACTCCCCCGGAAATAGCTTTGCCGAGAATTAAAATATCGGGATGAACATTTTCATGATCGCAGGCAAGTAATTTACCTGTTCTTGCAATACCTGTTTGAACTTCGTCGGCAATGAAAAGTACGTTTTTCGCTTTACAAAGATCATAGGCTTTCTTAATGTAACCTTCGTCGGGAACATAAACACCAGCTTCACCCTGAATAGGTTCAACTAAGAATCCGGCAACGTTTTCATCTTCGAGAGTTTTTTCTAAAGCCGGTATATCATTGTAAGGAATAGTAATAAATCCCGGGGTAAACGGGCCGAAATTTTTACGTGCATCGGGGTCGGTTGACATTGATACTATTGTAATGGTTCGTCCGTGGAAATTGTTTTCGCAAACAATTATTTTGGCTTCATTATCGGGAATACCTTTTACTTCGTAAGCCCATTTACGACAAAGTTTCAAAGCTGTTTCGTCGGCTTCGGCACCTGTGTTCATTGGTAATACTTTATCGTAGCCGAAATATTCGGTTATATATTTCTCATAAACGCCAAGGCAATCGTTATAAAATGCTCTTGATGTTAAAGTAAGTTTTTTTGCCTGCTCAATCATAGCATTAACAATTTTCGGATGCGAATGACCTTGATTTACTGCTGAATAAGCTGATAAGAAATCGAAATATCTTTTTCCTTCTACATCCCAAACAAAGGCGCCATCGCCTTTTGATAACACAACCGGCAACGGATGATAATTATGTGCACCATATTTATCTTCCAATTCCATTGCTTTTTTCGATGTTAATTTCTCTGCCATTTCAATATATTTTTAAAATTTAATATTAGACTAATAATTAATGAGAATTTCAATTCTCGTAATTGATTTTATATATAAAATAATTTGCAAAGATAGAATTTCTAATCTTTTATTATTTATTATATCTGGAAAAAATATTCGTTCATTTATAAACCATTAAAATGGTTAGTGAAATTACTTGACCTAAACAACCCACGACTTAAGTCGTGGGTTACTAATGAAATATGAAAACATTAACCGTTTTAACGGTTTTATAAAGTAAATATCAATAAAAATATTAGAACGGATTAACACTATTTCGTTCACTCCAGGTTTAGACCTTTCATTAAATTTGTAGATCTAAAAATGCAATTTATGATAATCAAATGTTTTATTTTCTCTATAATGTTTTATTTTTTTTGCCAAAACAATAAATATTTCCAGTTCCCTTTCTTTTAACCAAAAAATGGCTTCTTTTTTATTGTTACAGGCCTCAGCAAAAACTATTAGAAAAAGAAAATTGTTTTTTTTTAGCCATATAAAAGCATTTTTATCATTATCAATAGCTCTGTCGAGAGCGGCAAGATGAGGAAACTGATTTCCTAATAACCACTTAAAGGCATCTTCACTTCCTTGAATTGCTTTTGATAAAGCTGACAACTCAGGATAGCCGTTTTTTAATAACCATGAAAATATTTCATCATTTCCACTTATTGTTTCGCCAAAGGCAATCAATATTTTAGCTGGATAATTCAACATATCTTTTCCAAAATTAAAAAAAAATCCAACTCAATTGAAAAATAATACATAAACAAGTCTTAATTTATTCCCCGAAAGTCCGAAAAAATATTTACACATTCTTTATAAAAGTAGTACTTTTGAAGCCCTATGATTTCATTAAAAGAAATAAGCATACCAATTCAGGGACACATTGATATTTTTAATAACAAATTTAAGAAATCTATTCAAAGCAATGTCCCTCTTTTGGATAAGATAGCGAGATACATCGTAAAAAGAAAAGGAAAGCAAATGAGGCCAATGTTTGTTTTTCTAACGGCTGATATTTTTGGAGAGATTGGGGAAAAATCATATCGTGCTGCATCTTTAATAGAATTACTACATACAGCTACGCTAATTCACGATGATGTGGTCGATGATTCAAACGAGCGAAGAGGTTTGTTTTCTATTAATGCATTATGGAAAAATAAAATTGCGGTTTTGCTTGGCGATTATCTTCTTTCACAAGGCTTACTTCTTTCGCTTGATAATAATGATTTTGAATTATTAAAAATTGTCTCATTGGCAGTTCGTGAAATGAGTGAAGGGGAAATACTTCAAATTGAAAAAGCTCGTCGTCTCGACATTCAGGAATCGGTTTATTTTGAAATTATTAGAAAAAAGACAGCATCATTAATCAGATCATGTTGTGAATGTGGAGCCGCTTCGGTAAATGCAGATCCCGAAATAAGAGAAAAAATGGCTGTTTTCGGTGAAAATGTTGGCATCGCTTTTCAAATTAAAGATGATTTGTTCGATTATCAAAAAACAAATTCTACGGGCAAACCTAATGGAATTGATATTAAAGAACAAAAAATGACACTACCATTAATTCACATGTTAAATAATCTTTCGTATTTTGATAAGAAAAAAGTAATTAATATCGTAAAAAATCATAATGAAAATTCTGAAAAGGTTGCGGAGGTTATTAATATGGTAAACAATAGTGGTGGAATAAAGTATGCTAATGAAAAGATGAATTTTTACAGAGATAATGCACTATCTGTTTTAAAACTATTCCCCGATTGCCAATCGAAAGATTCTCTTGAAAAATTGGTTTTATTTACAACCGAAAGAAATAAATGATCTTTTACCCGCATTTTGAGTATCCGCAATCTTTACATGACAAACAACCTTCTTTGTATATTAATCCTCCGGTTGCATGACATTCCGGACATTTCACGCCGGGAGCAGCGGTTCCATCTGGGATGAAATTTTTTAATGCTCTTACAACACCATTTTTCCATGTTGTGATGGATTCGATGTTAAAACTTAAATTAGAAACCAGGTTTACCACAAATCTTATCGGCATCCCGTGTCTTAAAATTCCGGAAATCAATTTTGCATAATTCCAAAATTCTTTATCAAACGATCTTGATAATCCTTCAATTGTAACTTTATATCCTTCTTTGTCTTCAAATTGAAAATCGTATCGGGTTTCATTTTTTTCATTTTTATTTTTTATCACCCAACCTTTTGCTACCCATGCAGGCAGGAAAAAACCTTCGGCTCGTCCGGTAAAAATTTCATATGGTTTATTATCAAGAAGCCCAATAACCGCTATCCATTTTTCATAATCATTTTGAAAACGTATAATTTCAGCTTCAAGTTTTTTAGGGCGTGGGGGTGCTTTTGTTTCTTTAAAATTTTCTTTGGTTTCATCATTAGTAATTAACACACCATCCCTGGAACCGTCACGATAAATCGTCATTCCTTTACAACCACTTTCCCATGCAGTTTTATAAACCTGACTTACAACGTTTTCGCCTGCTTCTTTTGGTAGATTAACGGTAACACTAATTGAGTGATCAACCCATTTCTGAATTGCTCCCTGCATTTTAACTTTCGATACCCAATCAATATCATTAGAAGATGCTTTATAATAAGGAGACTTATTTACTATTTCAGACAATTTTTCATCCGAATAACTTTTTACTTCATCAACATTGTAACCATTTATTATTAACCACTTTAAGAATTTTGGATGAAACACATTGTATTCTTCCCACGCATCACCAATTTCATCAACAAAACTAACGGTAACATTTTTATCATTTGGATTTACTTTTCTTCTTCTTTTGTAAGAAATCCTAAATACGGGTTCTATACCAGATGTGGTTTGTGTGCAAATACTTACACTTCCGGTAGGAGCAATTGTAAGCATTGCAATATTTCGGCGTCCGTGAATTTTCATGTTTTCATAAACCTGAGGTGCCGATTCTTTTATTCTATTAATAAATGGGTTGTTTTTTTCTCTTTTAATATCAAAAATCGGAAAGCAGCCTCTGTCTTTTGCTAACTCAACTGAGGATCGATAGGTTTCAATTGCAAGTAATTTATGGACTTCAACAGAAAAATTAATTGCATCATCGGAGCCATATCTTGTTCCGAGAGCTGCAAGCATATCTCCTTCAGCCGTAATTCCAATTCCTGTTCTTCGGCCTTGAAGGGTTCTTTTTTTTATTGTTTCCCAAAGTGTTCTTTCTGTTCTTTTAGTTTCATCACTTTCGGGGTCATTATCAATTTTTATAAGAATTCTGTTTATTTTTTCAACTTCAAGATCGATAATGTCATCCATTATTCTCTGAGCATAATGAGTGTGTTTTGTAAAAAGTTCGGAGTTGAAACTTGCTTGATCGGTAAAAGGATTTTCAACGTAGCTATATAAATTTATTGCCAACAAACGACAACTGTCATAAGGGCATAAAGGTATTTCACCACAAGGATTTGTTGATGATGTTTTAAACCCGAGGTCAGAATAACAATCGGGTACAGATTCACGAATTATAGTGTCCCAAAATAATATACCGGGTTCGGCTGATTGCCAAGCATTGTGAATAATTTTTTCCCACAATTTTTTTGCACTGATTTCTTGTGTTTTCAGTGGATTATCAGAATCTATAGGGTATTTTTGAATATATTTTTCATCGTTTAAAGCAGCTCGCATAAATTCATCATTGAGTTTCACGGAAACATTGGCTCCGGTTATTTTTCCCTGTTCGAGTTTAGCATTAATAAATTTTTCAGAATCGGGATGTTTAACAGAAATGCTCAACATCAATGCACCACGCCGGCCATCCTGAGCAACTTCACGTGTTGAATTTGAATACCTTTCCATGAATGATACTATTCCCGTAGAAGTAAGGGCACTATTATTAACGGGACTTCCACTTGGCCGAATATGTGAAAGATCGTGTCCAACACCTCCTCTTCGTTTCATAAGTTGTACCTGCTCCTGATCCACTCTTAATATCCCCCCATAAGAGTCGGAGGAAGAATCATCACCAATTACAAAACAATTAGAAAGTGAAGAAACCTGAAAATCATTTCCAATTCCAGACATCGGGCTACCCTGAGGTATTATATATTTAAAATCTTTTAAAAGCATAAAAATTTCTTCTTCGCTTAGAGGATTAGGATATTTTTTTTCAATACGGGCTATTTCCTTGGCTAATCTTCTGTGCATGTCATCAGGCGATAATTCATAAATATTGCCTTCACTATCTTTAAGTGCATATTTATTCATCCAAACATTTGCAGCAAGCATATCACCTTTAAAGTATTCTGTCGATGCTTCTAAAATTTTTTCCTGTTGAAACGTTTCAGATTGTGTAGAATTTTCTTTACCCTCATCTTCACCTTTCAGCGAATTTAAGTCATTTTCCAATTTCTCCAAATTCAATTTTTTTTCAATTTCAGTTGAATTTTCGAGTTCTTTTCTTTTTTCAAAAACTTCATCAAAAAAACTATTTTGCTTTTTTTTCTCAAAGTCCTTATCAATGCTGGGGAAAAGAGTGTTTTCCATGTATAATTATAAAATTATTAATTTATTACTTTTTTCTTTAAATTGTTGTCTAAAAACCAAATGGCAACAATAAAATACAAATATTTTCAATTTTCAATTTACAAAATACAAAACTCTAATTTGTGATTTTTTATTAACAATTTTTGGGAATATGGAGATAATCATTTGAGAGAAAAACCCGTATCAATTTAATAATTATTTTTAATAATTTATAAAATCAAAACGTATTATATTAAAAAAAATCGTAATCAATTAGTATTAAATTAACAATGGGATTTTCTTCAGAAACATCATTATTGTGGAAATTGAGACAATAATGGAAGTATGAGAAAATATCATAGAGTAGCATTTAAATTGTTTCTTTTTGCTTCATAAATAATTATTTCCATAACAGGGTTTGATAGCATTCGAATTAGTACCAACCAAAGAAACAAATTTTGAAAATACCGATTAAAACATATTTCAATACTCCCACTGTTTTACTATTCCCATTTTCAGCACTACTAATGAAAAATCTTTTTAATAGTTTTAATAATTATTCTAAAATCCGTTAAAAAACTTTTCTCATCAATATACTTTAAGTTCAAATTTAATTTAGCAGGCATAATTTCATTTATATAAGCCTTTTCAGGATCAGGTTTCGATGATAGGATTTCGCTTTCTTTAAAATATTCAATTGATGCATAATCCGTAAGGCCGGGCTTTACTTTTAAAACTTTTCTTTGTTGCTTGTTGTATAAATCAACGTATTTTCTGACTTCGGGTCGCGGCCCAACAAAACTCATTTCACTTTTTAAAATATTTATCAATTGCGGAATTTCATCAAGTTTGTATTTCCTGAGATAATAGCCCGATTTTGTTATTCGCTCATCATTTGCCCCAATTGTTAAAAAACCGTCTTTATCGGAATTCTTTCGCATCGAACGAAATTTTATTAATGAAAAATCACGGTTATTCCGGCCAACTCTTTTTTGTTTATAAAATATTCCGCCACACGATTCAATAATAATAATTAATGATATAATTAACAAAAAAGGAAATAGTAGTAGCAAGCCTAAAAAAGAAAAAACTATATCGAAAAATCGTTTAAACATGAGTTTCTTTTTTCCTTATTTCTTGTTTCTTGTTCTTTGTCCTCAACTTTCTTTTTTCTACCCAATCACATCTTCTACTGATTCAATAACTGCCTCAATAACTATATTAATTTGTTCATCATTTAAATCATAGTAAACAGGCAAACTTATTTCGCGAGAAAAATTATCGTAAGCTACAGGATAATCTTCAATTTTATTCCCAAGATTACTATAAAAAGTCGTCATAGGTAATGGAATAAAATGGACGTTTACGGCAACTTCCCTTTGAAATATTTTTTGAATGATTTTATCCCTCTCGGTTTCTGAAATATTTCTAATACGCAAAAGAAAAGCATGATAGGAAGATTTTTTAATTTCATTTTCATAAACCGGAACTTCAGCCCAATCATACTTTGATAAAGCTTCGGAATAGGAATCGAAAATATGCTTTCGTTTCACAATCATGTCTCTATCATAGCGTTCCAACTCAATCAATCCCATTGCAGCTTGCACATCAGTCATATTATATTTATAACCTGCTTCTATAATGTCGTATCTCCAATTCCCTATTTGGTTTTTCGAAAAAGCATCCTTAGTCTGGCCATGAAGCGATTTGATTTTTAAATAATCATAAACGGCTTTATTATCAAAGGGTTTTGGTAAATTCAAACAAATTGCTCCGCCCTCGGCTGTTGTAATATTTTTAACTGCATGAAATGAATAAACGCTAACATCAGTTAATACACCGGTTTTTCTGCCTTTATATGTGGCACCTATTGAATGGGCAGCATCCGAAAGAATCAGAATTCGGCCTAAAGTTTCCTGTTCAATTGTTTCGGACACAAAATATTCGCGTACCGATTCTTCACAAACAAGGTTATTTAATTCATCATAATCGCAAGGCCATCCGGCAAGGTCAACGGGTAGTATTACTTTAGTTTTTGAAGTAATGGCTTTTTTTACTGCTTCAATTGAAAGATTAAAATCGGAATTTGAGTCAACAAAAACCGGTTTTGCTCCACAATGAACGATAACATTTGCCGAAGCCGCATAAGTATAAGCCGGAACTATAACCTCATCGCCCTTTTTTACACCAAACCATTTGAGCATAAGCTCAAGCCCGGTGGAGCATGAATTTGTGCAAAGGGTGGCTTTGTGTCCGGCATATTCGGTAATTTTTTCTTCAAATAATTTAGTTCTTGGCCCGGTGGTTATCCAGCCTGAGCTTAAAGCATTACAAACTTCGTCAAGAATTTTTTGATCTATTCTTGGTGGTGAAAATGAAATCATCAAATGTTTTTTTCAATAAAATCAGAAATATTTTTTTCAACACGTTCGGAAACATTTGAGATATCTGATTTTTGGAATTTCTCTCCCGTAATTTTTTCAAAAAGTTCAATATATCTATCCGAAACCTTATTCACAAAGTCATCGGGCATTTCGGGGATTTCCTGGCCTTCTTTACCCTGAAATCCGTTTTCCATTAGCCATTCACGAACAAATTCTTTTGATAGTTGCTTTTGAGAAATACCTTTATTTTGTCGATCTTCATAACCTTCTTTATAAAAATATCTTGATGAATCGGGTGTATGAATTTCGTCGATCAGATAAATTTTATCACCAATTTTCCCGAATTCATATTTTGTGTCAACCAGTATCAAGCCCATTTTTGAGGCTATTTCTGTTCCACGTTTAAATAATTCAAGAGTAAAGTGTTCTAATTTTTCGTAATCAGCTTTTTCAACAAGGTTCTTAGCAAGGATTTCTTCTTTTGAAATATCCTCATCGTGGCCAATATCTGCTTTTGTGGTTGGAGTTAAAATCGGTTGGGGGAATTTATCATTTTCTTTCATTCCTTCAGGCATTTCAACACCACAAATACTTCTTTTTCCAAGTTTATATTCACGCCATGCATGTCCTGATAAGTATCCGCGAATAACCATTTCAACTTTAAAGGGTTCGCAGAATTTTCCTGCTGTGGCCATAGTATCGGGAGTAGCTATCATCCAGTTTGGGACAATATCTTCGGTAGCTTTCAAAAACTTAGCTGCAATTTGGTTTAACACCTGTCCCTTAAATGGGATCGCCTTTGGCAAAACGACATCAAAAGCCGAAATTCTGTCGCTGACGATCATTATTAACAAATCACCATCAATATTATAAATATCCCTAACTTTTCCATGATAAACACTTTTTTGCTTATCAAATTTATAATTAGTTGTTTTTAAGGTTTTATTCATTTCTTATATGATTTGAAGTTTTTTCTTTTAAAAATTAAGAAGGGAATTAGGGAATAAGGGTATAAGGGGAATACTGGTATAAGTCATTCGATTGCAATTCAATTTTTCTCATATTTCCTTTATACCTCAATTATTAAGTTGTCAATTTTTTAGTCTTTTTAGCTCTCATCTTTTTTGCAAGGGTTTGAATACATTCTCGTGAAGGAATAATAACTGAAACTCCGTTGTACTCCAACTCTTTTTCAATAATTTTAAGATTTTCCTCATGATTTTTTTTCAAAGGAGTAATAACTTTAATGTGATTTTCATCAACACCAACTCCTATGCAAATACCTTCAATTCTTCCAAGAGCCGAAGATTTTTGTCCGCCTGTCATTCCTGTTGTCGAATTATCAAGGATTAAAACTGTTATTGCCGAATTATTATTCACTGCATCAAGTAATCCGGTAATTCCCGAATGCGTGAAAGTTGAATCGCCGATAACTGCTACAGATGGAATTAAACCTGCCTCTGATGCCCCGACAGCCATAGTAATTGATGCTCCCATATCAACACATGAATTTATGGCATTGAATGGTGGCAAAGCACCTAATGTATAACATCCTATATCGGAAAAAACCCTTCCTTTTGAATATTTTTCCAAGGCCTCGTTCAAGGCTTTATAACTATCAATATGAGGGCAACCCTTACATAATGAAGGTGGCCTTCCAACCATGAAATCAGGAATATCTTCACCGTAGGTGTCTTCTAATCCAAGTGCAACACCTACAATATTAGGATTTAACTCGCCATCTCTCGGTATTGTTCCGTCTAAACGCCCATGTATGGGTTTTCCATTATTGAGTAATCCTTTGAGCATTTCTTCAACCAATGAATACCCGTCTTCGAGAACAATGATCTCATCGCATTCGCCGTATAATTTTTGTATAAATTTTTTGGGTAAAGGATACTGGCCGATTTTCACTAAAGGATGAGGGAAATTATTTTCATGGAAATTTTCCATCAAGTAATTATAAGCTAATCCGCAGGCAATAATACCTTTGCTTTTATCTTCACCTGGAAAATATTGATTGAAATCGGAATTTTCAGAATCTATTTCGAAAGATATCTGCTTTCCAAGCAATTCCTTAAATCTTCTTCGGGCAATAGCCGGTAATAAAACATATTGTTTTGGGTCTTTCGGAAGCTGTATTGAATTTTGCTTCTTAATAGGCTGTCTGATAACCCCTGCTCTTGAATGAGCAAGTCTTGTGGTAATTCTAACCATTACCGGAATATGATATTTTTCAGAATAATCGAAACCTTTTTCAACCATATCATAAGCTTCCTGCTGATTTGAGGGTTCAAAAATCGGAATCATGGCAAACTTTCCAAAGAACCTGGAATCTTGTTCGTTTTGTGATGAATGCATTGATGGATCATCGGCAGAAACAATTATCAAACCACCGTTGGCACCGGTCAAAGCCGAGTTCATAAAGGCATCAGCCGCCACATTTAAACCGACATGCTTCATGCAAGCCATTGCTCTTTTTCCGGCATAAGACATGCCAATTGCCGATTCCATAGCTGTTTTTTCATTAGCCGACCAATCGCATCTTATATTATTTTCTTTTGCTTCTTTTGATTTTTGCACATATTCTGCAATTTCTGTTGATGGTGTTCCCGGATAAGCATAAATCCCCGAAAGACCGGCATCAATTGCACCCTGAGCAATCGCTTCGTCTCCTAAAAGTAAAATCTTTTGCTTCATTATTTTGAAATATTATTTCATTTTGAATTTAATATGTCAAAATTAATATTTTTTTGTAAAAAGCAGTATTAAATTATATAAGTTTTAGATTTTGAGTAAGGTATTGATTCGTAAACGTTTGTGAATTATAGGTTTTGATGTACAAGAATCCATTGATGTTTAGAAAATGCAATTGGGTTAGAGAATGTGAATGCAAGATTTGTAAACAATTTATTCTTAAAACTTTTTTTAACAACTTTTATGTTTTTTTTATCTTTACCAACTTATTTTATAAAAAATTTTAAATATGATAAAGAAAATATTTTTTATTGCAGTTTGTGTAATATTTTCACAGCTTGCATTTTCAAATTCTATTCCCGAACTTATCAATGAATCGGGATGCAGTAAAGATTATCCCAATGATGATCTGTTAATAATATTCGACAGTACAAAAGTTGATGTCCAGGAAAGTGGTTTAAGTTATGTTTATACTCACACATTGTACAAAATTCTGACAGCAAATGGGGCAAAAGAGTTAAACGTAATTAAATATGGTTACGATCCACTTTCAGCTTATGTTGACATAAAAAATGTTGTCGTTTACAGAAAAGATGGTAAAATTGAAGAATTAGATATGTCGGAAGTTTACGATTATCCTGCTCCTGCCCGAATGATTTATTGGGGAGCAATGGAAAAAATGATTGAAATCGGAAGGCTTGAACCTGGTGATGCTGTCGAAGTATTTCTTTTCAAAAAAGGTTTTACTTATGCTCTGCTTCACGAAGATGACGATGACAGATATATTCCCCCAATGAAAGGGCATTATTACGATATTGTACCTTTCTGGAGTAGCGATCCATTGCTTTTGAAATATTATAGTGTTACTGTACCGAAAGAAAAATTGATTCAATACAGATTTTATAATGGTGAAGCTGAATCTTCAGCAATTCTTAAGGATGGAAAAATGATTTATACTTTTATAAAAAACGATATTCTGCCAATGAAAAGGGAAAGGGGAATGGTAGCATTTTCAGATGTTGCTCCTAAGTTGCTAATCTCAACAAGCCCCGATTGGTATGCAAAATCATTATGGTTTCATAAGGTTAACGAAGATTACGGCAGTTTTAATTCTACTCCCGAAATCGACAAAAAAGTTGCCGAAATACTTGCCGATGCAAAAGATGAAATGGATTCAATTACTTTGCTTACTCACTGGTGTGCCGATGAAATAAGATATTCCGGAATTTCGATGGGCCCCGGCGAAGGTTTTACATTGCATAGTGGCGATATGAACTTCACCGACCGTTGTGGTGTTTGTAAAGATAAAGCCGGAATGCTTATAACAATGTTGCGTGCAGCAGGTTTCGAGTCATATCCGGCAATGACTATGGCCGGTTCAAGAATTGATTATATTCCCGCCGACCAGTTCAATCACAGCGTAACTATTGTCAAATTATCGAACGGTAAATATAAATTACTTGATCCTACCTGGGTTCCGTTTTTACGTGAACTTTGGTCGAGTGCCGAGCAACAACAAAACTATTTGATGGGTGTGCCCGAAGGATCAGACCTTATGATAACTCCTCTTTCGGCACCCGAAAATCATTTCTTCAGAATTAAAGGAAACTCCGAAATACTTCCCAACGGAACTTTAAACGGTGAATTTTTACTTACAGCCGAAGGGCAATCTGATGCTTCAGTGAGACGAATGTTTACCGGTTATTATAAATCAGAATGGAAGAAATCGGTTGAAAGAGAATTATTAAGAGTTTCGCCTCAGGCACAAATTATTGAAATGGATTTCGGTAAACCTTATGAATACTTATCTGATAATCTTCATATAAGCGTTAAATATACAATTCCCAATTATGCGATTGTAACTGATGAAGAAATTATTTTCATACCTTTTATTGCGGCAAATTTGTTTAATAGAGGTATGTCGCATATGTATTTCGATACAAATTTAAAAGAAAGAAAACATGGGTTCCGCGATAGATGTTCTCGTTTGGTTGAGCTTGATGAAACTATTAAACTTCCGAAAACCGGAAAATTGATTCCGTTTGAATTTGACGAAGAAATCGGCAATGATATTGCTTCATTTGAAGGCAGCCTCGATTTAAAAGGAAAATCTATTACGTTCCATGAAAAAATTAAGCTTTCAAAACGAGTTTACGAAGCCGAAGATTGGGAAGCTTTTAGAGAAGCTGTAAGTTCCCAGCAAAAATTTGCCGAAACTCCTATTATTATTGATATAAAAAATTAGAAGCCAACATTAAAAACCCCAAAAAAATGAAGAAAATTATTTTAGCAATATTTTGCCTTTTTATAATAAATCTTTCTTTTTCACAAAAAGAAAATGCTGATGCCGAATATTTAAAAATTCTAAAAGAATATACTTTAAACGCTGACGGAAGTATTGATTTTCATTATTCAAAACAACTTAAACTTCTGACACATTATTCTTTCCATCGATTGTATGGCGAAACTTTTATAATTTATAATACCGATTTCCAAAAATTAAAAATCAATTCGGCATTCACAATTATGGCTGACGGGAAAAAAGTCGTAACACCCAAAAATGCATTTAACGAAGTTCTACCACGGTTTTCGGCAAATGCACCGGCTTTTAATAATATTAGAGAAATGGTTGTAACTCACACAGGACTTGAAAGAAATACGGTAATAAATTTAGACTATACAATTAATTCAAAAAAGGGCTTTTTCCCGGCCTTAATGGCTGATGAAGTTTTACCAGAATCATCGCCGGTGAAGGAATTAATCATACAAGTTAACATTCCTGCTTCAAAAACTTTAAATTTTGAATTATTGAATTTTGCCGGTGAGCCGCTTATCAGCAATAAAAATGGGAAAAAAGTTTATACATGGAAATTCGAATCAATACCTGCAAATTCAAAAGATTATTATCAGGAAGCAGATTACGGATCGTCTCCCCGTTTGATTTTTAGCACATCAAAGGATTTGAAATTTGTTTATGATCAATTTATTAATCAGGATGCTTTTGTTTTTAATACAAATGAAAGCATGGATAAAGCAATTGATAAAATTACAAGCAATGAAACCGATCAATTAACAATTGCATTAGAATTACAAAATCTTGTCTCAAATGATCTGAAAACTTTAAATATTCCATTGAATTCCACAGGATTTAAATGTCGTACGGCAATTGAAACATGGAAAAGCAATCAGGGAACACATCTTGAAAATGCTTTGCTTTTAACTGCTTTATTGCAAAAAGCAAATATCAAAGCCGAGCCGGTTGCAGTCATTCCAAACAGTTTTTATAATAAAGAAATTGGGAATCTTTTAAGCTTTAAAGATTTCTGGGTGAGAATAAATTTGAAAAAATATGGTGAGATTTTTATTTCAGCCGTGCAAACCGATACACAAAATTTAAAATTTAGCCTTGAAGGAAAAACGGCTTTGTTGCTTGACAAAAATGTTGAAAGTCTGAAGGTTTTTTCAGGCAAAGCGATGACAAGTAAAATATTTGTCGGCGGTGATTTTGAATTCCAAAATGTTGATAAATTAGTAGGAAATTTATTTTTAGAGCTTAAAGCCGAAGCAAATCCGTATTTTAATATTTATAACGACAGCTCAAATATAAAATCAATGATCAGAGGGATTTCAAGTAAAAATTTTACTTCAACTGAAATTGAAAAACTATCGCAGGAAATGAGCAGAACTCATTTTGAATTTGAAAAAGATGACCCTTTCGAAAAACAACAAAACTATCTGACCTTTCAACTTCCTTATGTAAATAATGGTGTTGATAGCTGGCATATAACACTTTTACCTGCCGAAAGGTCAGCACCTTTAGAAATTCATGAGAAAATCCATGAAAGATATGAATATGCTATTGTTTTCCCGAAAGAACTAAAACCGGTTTCAACACCCAAAAACATTGAAATTAAAAACGATGCCGGATATTTATTAATTAAGTTTGAAAAATCGGCAAACGAAATTCTAATCACAAGAGAAATTAAATTCGATAAAAAAATCTTCGGCCTTGATGTCTATGACGATTTCAGGGAAATTATGAATGTCTGGAATAATAAGAATTACAGGAAGGTTATTTTTAAAGAATAAAGTAATAATTTCAAATAGCATATTTCAATGATTATTTCTGCGGAAATCGGCGAAATCTGTGAGAGATTTTTATCGAAAATCAATTCTTTTTTATGACAAATACGGATTATTCACCCTTTCATATCCAATATTAGTTTCAGGGCCATGACCGGTATAAACCGTAAAATCATCGCCAAGGGTGAATAATTTGTTTTTAATATTATTAATTAAAAGATTATGATTTCCGGTTGGAAAATCTGTTCTTCCTATACTATCATGAAAAAGTACATCCCCGACAATAACAAATTTTTGATCTTTGCTGACAAGGCAAATACTTCCATCGGCATGGCCGGGAGTATAAAGAATTTCAAGTGTAGAATTTCCAAATTTGATAATATCACCTTCTACACAAAATTTGTCGGTTTCATATAATTCATCTGCTTTAAATCCGTAGTTTAAGGCTTGTTTATGTGCGGAAGAATAAAATATTTCACCCGCTTTGTGGATAGTTGGGAGTATTTTAAAATTCTCAAAAATAGCATTATTTCCGAGCACATGATCGATATGACAATGAGTATTGATCTGCATTACAGGATTCAAGCCATTAGTTTTAATGAAATCAATTAATTCCGATTTTTCAAAGTCTTCATAACAAGCGGCATCAATAATTATACATTCTTTGGTTTCGTCCCATAAAACATAAGTATTTACCTGAAACGGATTAAAAACAAACTTCTTAATATTTATCATTATGTTTATAATTAAAATTACTTTTGGCAAAGATATTAATTATCGATACCATTTTATGTATTACTCCTCATCATACACAAAATAATCTTAATTTAGCATTCAAAATAAAACCATTTGTAGTAAATGATAAATAACTTGCAAAAACATAGAAAAAACTTTGTGAAGGCAATCTTATTTATGTTATTATTATTCACTTTTACTGATATTTATCCACAATTTTATAATGGGTCGCAAATGGATTTTGGTAAAAACAGGGTTCAATACAAAGAGTTCTTTTGGACATATTACCGCTTCGAGAAATTTGATACCTATTTTTATTTAAACGGAAAAGAATTAGCCGTTTTTACAGCAAAATACGCCGATCTTCAAATTGATAAAATTGAAAAAAAACTTGAAGCAAGCCTTGACGAAAAAATTCAATTTTTGGTTTTCAACAACTTAACTGATTTAAAACAAAGCAATATCGGATTAATAAATAAAGAGCAATATAATATCGGTGGTATTACTCACATACTTGGCCGGAAGGTTTTTATATATTTTGATGGGAATTATACACATTTTGAAACACAAATTCGTGCCGGCATTGCCCATAAAATAATTAACCAAATGTTATATGGGCCAAGCTTGGGATCACAAATTAAAAACTCGACTTTAACTGTAATCCCCGATTGGTATTTTCATGGTTTAATAGCTTATATTTCTGAAGGATGGAATACTGATATTGATAATATAGTGAAAGATGGTATTTTAAGTGGAAAATATGAAAAATTTAATCGCTTAATAGGTAAAGATGCAATAAATGCAGGGCATTCTTTTTGGGAATTTATCGCCAATAAATATGGGAAATCAACAATTACAGAAATTATCAGGGTTATGGAAAACACTAAAAATGTTGAAAGTAGCTTTTTGTACCCTCTTGGCGTTGATTTTAAAACCTTATGCGATGAATGGATTTCTTATTACAAACAAAAATATAATCAGCCTGATGTTGATAGAAATCTTCCTGAGAATCTGTTATTAAAAAAAATAAAAAAGGATAAAGTGTATAGTCAGTTAACAGTTAGCCCCAATGGAGAATATGCAGCTTTTGTTTCTAATGAGATAGGAAAATATAAAGTTTGGATTTATAATTTTGAAAACAAGAAGTCAAAAAAAATAATGAAATCAGGATTCATGCTTGACGAAAAAACCGATTATTCCTATCCGTTATTGACTTGGCATCCAACAAGCAAGTTGTTAGCATTAATTATTGAAAAAAAAGGAGAAATTCATCTTAAATATTACACCCTTGAAACAAAGAAATTTACGGAAGTAATTTTATATAATTTTGAAAAAATCCTAAGCTTCTCATACTCTGATGACGGTAAATATTTTGTGTTTTCAGCAACACGCAAAGGCCAATCCGATATTTATATTTATGATATTGCGGCAGCATCTTATGTGCAATTAACAAATGATATTTATGACGATCTTTTTCCAAAGTTTATCTATAATTCTAAAAGAATTATTTTTAGCTCAAATCGGAAAAATGACACACTAAGATACGAACCCGAAAAAATTCCAGTAAGTTTTCCTCAAACCAACGATCTGTTTTTATACAATTATTCCTCAAAAAGCAATATATTATTGCGAATAACAAATACACCTTTTATTAACGAAATTCAACCAACTCAATATCAGGAAAATTATTTTAGTTATTTAAGCGATCAAAATGGCATTTATAATCGTTTTATAGGAAGATTCGACAGTACAATAAGTTATATAGACACAGCAACTCATTACAGGTATTTTTCACAAAGCTTTCCGGCAAGTAATTTTTCCAGAAATATTATTGAACAAAATATTAATCCGAAATCAAGAAAAATATCACAAATCATTTTTGATGATAATTTATATAAACTATATGTTGAAGATTTGATTTTAAGTGAAAACATTACGTCACTTGTTTTAAAAAACACTTCTTTTATGGAAGGTTTTTTAGATGAAAAAAAAATTGAGTCTAATGATACGATTGTTGAGGATCAGATAAATATTTCTGAAAAGAGGAAGAAAATCGGTAAAAAAAGGTTTGTAAATGTCCATGCAAATTATTCGATAGAAAAGCCTGTTAATGATACGATTATTGAGGATGGAGAAAATGAAACCAAGCAAAATAAGCAGTTTATTCAAATTGGAAATCTGACGGCCAGAGATATAGCTCGATTATATGAAAAAGTTGATACGACCGACAAATTTATTATTCCCAAAAAACGAAACTATAATGTTGAATATTTTGTTAGTGAATTGATTACACAAATTGATTTTACGTTTTTAAACACATCATATCAACCTTTTACAGGAGGCGGTTCACCAATTTTTTTAAACCCTTCTTTTAACATTTTCCTGAAATTTGGAGTGATGGATTTGCTTGAAGATTACAGACTGGTAGCTGGAGTAAAATTGGATGTTAACCTCAAAAATAATGAGTATCTTTTTTCTTATAGCAATCTAAAAAAACGGCTTGACAAGGAAATTATTTTTCATAAACAAACCTTGGAGGATGTTCAGGGTTATTCAATTATTCGTCATCGATTACATGAGTTTTACTATATTTTGAAATGGCCTTTCAACGAGGCTATGAGCCTAAGAGGTACAGCTTCTTTTAGAAATGATATTGCAGTTTATTTAGCAACCGATGAATTATCACTTAGGCAACCGAATATTGTTAAGAATTGGTTGGGAATAAAAGGTGAATTTGTTTACGACGACACAAGAGAATTGGGATTAAATCTGTATCAAGGAACAAGATATAAATTCTTTTTAGAGTATAATCAAAACATAGAAAGCAAAGGAAAAAATTTAATGGTTGTTGGTTTTGATTTTAGGAATTATCAAAAAATTCACCGAACATTTATTTGGGCAAATCGTTTTGCAATAAGTTCATCGTTTGGAACAAATAAACTAATCTATTATATGGGAGGAGTTGACACTTGGTTAATTCCCGAATTTGATAATTATACGCCAATTGACTTTTCTCAAAACTATGCTTTTCAAACACTTGCAACAAATTTACGTGGTTTTAAACAAAATATTAGAAATGGAAATAGTTTTTTTGTAATAAATAGTGAATTACGCTTTCCCGTTTTCAAATATTTTTTCAATCGGCCCATTAATTCCGATTTTTTAAATAATTTTCAAATCGTCGGGTTTGCCGACATTGGAACTGCATGGACAGGCTTTTCACCTTATTCTTCCGACAATTTTCTTTATACTAAAACCATAAATGATCGCCCTTTACGAATCGAAGTTAAAGTGCAAAGCGAACCAATTGTAGGTGGTTTAGGTTGCGGTCTTAGAAGCAGACTTCTTGGGTATTTTATTAGGGCAGACTTAGCTTGGGGAATTGAGGATTATGAATTAATGCCTTCTATTTTTTACATTTCCCTAAGTCTCGATTTTTAAAAAATTACTATCTTAAAATTTGAAATTTTTAAAAACATTATTATTGAATTGGGGAATAATGGAAATAGGGGAAATAATGGAAATATGGGGAATATGGAGAATAGAGAAAACACCGACTGAATGACAACCTAATGAAAATCAAATGACAACCTAATGACCATATCATGAATACAATAGACGATCGCACTATTTCATTTATAAAAGAACACCACATTTTAACATTGGCAACATCAAGCAATAATAAACCATATTGTGCAAGTTGTTTTTATGTTTACATTGAAGAAAAGAACATATTTGTAATAACTTCTGATTTCACAACAAAGCACATTAAAGATGTTGAAAAACAAAATATTGTCGCAGGTGCTATAGCTTTAGAAACAACAATGATCGGAAAAATTCAGGGAATTCAATTTACCGGAGTGATGAAATTATTAATGGGAAATGATCTCAAGATTGCCAATAAAGCATATATTAATAAGTTTCCACTTGCATTATTAAAAGACACAACTCTTTGGGGGATTTTTCCCGATTTTATTAAAATGACACATAATAGATTGGGGTTTGGAAAAAAATTGATATGGAAAAAGTAGCAGGCACAAAATAAATTAAAGAATAAAGTAAGTTAAGAAATAAGTGTTTAATTAAATTTTTCTTGAGTTTGACACCTAAATCGCCTATTATGCTATCCATCAACAACATGCAAAATGACGTTTCGCACTACACCTTTTGCAGAGTGAGTGGTCAGCAGGTTAATATGTGGCTACTATGGCCCGGCATGTATCATTCTATTAATCTTTTAGTTACAGTTTATAGTTTCCTTTGGTATCAGGTCAGGGAGACTCCTGATTCGAAGTGCTTTCATTATTTTATGAGCATTTCCGTTGTTTTCGATCTCAAGTAGTATTCTTTTTTATCATGTAGTATCAAACTGGCTGCCCTTTTCTTATTATATGTAGTGATGAGTTTCTTGTTTTTGTAACCGGTGATGTAGTACTTTATTTCGATTTCCTACCCACTATCCCCATCCGGTTATGTTGTGTTTTGATATTTTTTTTAATCCAGTATTTCATCTTGTTTTGAATGGGAAATACTTTTGAGACGTTCACCTATAATATATTCATAGTTTTCACCCTCTGTTTCTATTATATTATCAACGTTCATCTTACCGATGTCAGCAACGCAGATAAACTTACCTATCTGATATTTCTTTTTCAATCTTTTAAGGGAATCGGAGAAAATATGGCCTTTATATTGGCTGTCCTTATACACTTCATAACCTGCAGGCTGTTTGTTTTGGTCAATCAACATTTCGAAGACTATGATAGTATTGCCTATTATACCGTACTTACCAAAACCTTTTTCACGAAAACCGTCCTCTTTGTCTATTTCAAAACAGAAAGTAGTAACATCATAAAATACCACATCAAGTTTTTGATTAAATAAATCCCGCCCTTTTTGGTAAATCATATGTTTTAAGGATTCCAGGCTTTCATAAATGGTCGAGTGTACGGTAAATTTGATGTAACCCTGTTTTGGAAAGCCCAAGGTAATAACCCTGATTTTTGTAATTAGAGAGCTTGCTTGCCTGATCAAGAGGCATTTCGCAAACAAGCAGGCATACAATATCAATTAAACTATATGCAAGCCCATTGTTTTTTGTCCGTCTTTGCAAAAATTTATCAAGCGAATATTCTTTCAGTAATTTACGGACAACCAAAGGAAAACCATAATGGTAACGGCCCATTTCTTTAAGCTGTTTGGATTCTAATTCTTACAAAGAGCCACCATTCAATTCATACAAGACCTGGCCCATCTTTTTAAGCGATTCCGGTGAGTAATACTATGATTACAATTGTAGAGGGTACAGTGCCGGCTCTTGCCATAAGTATCCCGATAACCCTCTATCATACGAAGGTAGGTCACCGATTTTTTTATTTATTTCCTAATAAATTCCATCTTGCTGAAATTCCATTATTTACAACTTCTGTGCACTTCTTTTACAAATATATTCACATTAATAAATTGCTTATTCCGGTATTTCATAAATATTTGATGAATTACGAAAACCTGATTTATTCATATACCAATCCGGGAAATCGACTCCAGAAGATTGTGCCCATGAGGCAAATTTCAAATGTGCAGTAAGTATATCAGCTTTTTCAATCGGGTATTTGAAGTTGATCGGAACCTCTATTGCCCAAGGCAAACCTGTTTCTGAAACATAATATAAACCTGTTTCAGGATTTGAAGCATCATCAAAAGTGCCAAAATAATCAGGATCAACAAGATTTGTTGGTGGTTGATCCTTCAAATGAATTTCATACCCTCTTTCCTGATCGACAAAAATAAATGGATTAAAAGGAGGAGTTCCAATTGAAGCCTGAGGTGTTTCAAAATGAGTTGTAACCGTGCTTACATTGGTTTGGATATATCTCCCATCGGGAATGGTATTTACCATACCCCCATCCATAATTGGATTGATTGCATCAAATGGAATAATTACAGTAGTATTTGTATGTCCGACTTCGTAGCCTTTGGGATCAATTTGAACTGCGTTTCCAAGCTTTAAACAACCGCTTACACTTGCAACAGTTGATGATGGAGCATCAAATACAATTCCAAATCCGTTGTTCAATGAAGCACCATCCGCCATTATTTGAAACTGTGTAATTACATCCACAACACTATTTTGGGCATTAGTAACAATCTTATAATTAAAGTTTACAACAAAATCATTAAAATCATAATCACCGAAAGCAGGCCACAGGTCTTCAAAAGCAAAACTTCCAAAATCGGTTTCATTTGGATAGAATGAATTGAAAGCACGAGTTGGATCCGTAGGATATGCATCAATATTGTCAGGGATTCCATCGCCATCTGTATCAGTAGGGCCTCCTGTTTCAACCTCAAGTACAAGTGTTTCTGTGTCGGTTCCGGCACTATTTGTGGCTGAAATGGTGATATCGTAGGTTCCGGCTGTTGTCGGGATACCGCTAATAACATTTCCATTAAATGATAGCCCAGCAGGAAGATTCGTAGCATTGTAGGTCATCGGTTGTGATCCATCTGCTGTAATACTGTAGCTAAAGGGATAATCCTTTACAGCAGTAGCGGTTAAAGAACTTGTGATGGAAGGAGGCTGAGCACCTTCGACAATGGTAATAACAAGTGTTTGTACATCAGTTCCGTAGCTATTGGTAGCCGTTAGCGTAACACTATAAACTCCAGGGAAATTAGGTGTCCCGTTAATTGTTTGATTTGTGGAATTAAAAGATAAGTCTTGTGGTAAACTAGATACCGAATAACTTATTGTTGATGAACCCGAAGCGGTAAAAGTGTATGTTGAGAACTGTACACCTGCTGTACCGTTGGCAGTAAGAGGACTGGTAATTGTTGGAGGAGTTCCTACAGTTAATACTAAAATTTCATTCGCTGTTCCTCCGTCATTAGTTGCAGACAAGTTGATATTATATGTTCCTGCTGTTGTTGGGATTCCTGTAATTTTATGACTTGTAGGATCGAATGACAAACCGGAAGGTAAATTGGTAGCATTATAGGTAATTGGTCCTGTTCCACTTGCAGTTATTGTATAACTATATGACTCGTCAATAGTAGTGTTATCGGTAAGAGTACTTGTAATTACAGGTGGTGCTGTTGGCACCGTAATTTCTATTACTAAAGTTTTAGTATCAGAACCCATAAAATTTGTTGCGGTCATATCAACATTAAAAGTACCTGATGAAGTTGGTGTTCCACTAATGGTATGTGTGTTTGCATCAAAAGTTAATCCGGCAGGAAGATTTCCTACTGAATAGCTTATAGTTTCTGTTCCGGTGGCTGTTATGATATAAGGAGTGATAGGCTGATTAACCAATCCGCCCAATTGTAATGAACCGGTAATAATGGGAGCAACATTTGCACTACAAACCGGTGCAACTATTGTATAAGCACAAAAAGTAACATGTGACCCATAAGTTGCATTATTTGGATTGAAATTACCATTAACACACAAATCCACATATCCGCTTACATTAACTCCTGACGAAGATTGTGCGTCATCATCTGCAGTAATTTGAGCACCTTGTGAATCAGGCCCTACAATATTTCCTTGAATTTTAAAGTCTCCTGTTTCAATTAAACTTCCTATACCTAATGTGGTTATCTTAGGTCCTGAACCACTAAAATTAGCGGTACCTTTAACATAGACATAACCATTGTTGGTGAAATCGCTATTCTGTTGAAATGCACTATTTCCGGTCTTATTGATTATAAATTCACAATTATTGATAAATGTTGCATCCGGATTATTTGCAAATTCCTTAGAGGTTGTAAAGGTTCCATTGTTGGTTATCGAACCTTGATTAATCATAGTAATTGTTGAAGAAATTTCGCCCCAGTTACCAATGGTGCCATTTATTTGAATAGTACCGCTACCGGCAAAATTCAAGCTTCCATAATTTTCTATTATAAAGTCATTACTGTATTTTGGTAGGTTAACTGTTCCTGTTTCATTAATCATAATTGTACCTTCGCCACTGCCATTTTTGTACTTGTTAACACTAGCGTATCCACATACTCGCAAGGTTCCGCCGCTTTCAATATGTATTTTATTAAATGAAGCTGAAGTTCCTTCTTCAATACAAACCGTTTCACCTGATTCGATAATAAAGTCGCTATTATGTGTTCCGCTGACAGTAGAGGTGCATCCTGAGGTACATGGATCGTTATCGGTTACTGATTTTAAACCTGTAAAATCCAACTGTATTGATGAACCGCTAACTTTAACAGCAACAAATTTATTTGCTCCTGTTGAGGATAATTTACCAACATATACTTCCGATAGCCTGGAAGCGATACGAATAGGTAAATTAAATACACCATTTTGATTTACAGAACCTGTTAAAATTACTTTTCCACCATTATTTGGGTGGGCATCGTAAATCTGAATAATATCAACCTCACCTGATTTAGTGGTAGCAAGCTTAATGGATGTTTCAAGATTTAAGAAATTCTCAAATTTAAATGATTCACTAACCTTTAGGTCAAGGAAGTTATCAATAGTATTATTGTTTTGATTGTTGTTTTTATGACAAGAAACAAAGATAAGGCTGATTGCAAATAAAACCGTTATTGCATAAATTTTTAGTTTCATAGTTATAATTTTAAGTTTTTAATTCTACTTTGTTTTTGTATAACGCAAATAATGACCCCAAAATTGCAAACAAATGATGGTTAAACAAATATAAATAAATCAGTTTGTCAAAGTTTACCAATTTGGGAAATTAATTCCATTAATTACACTCCTTTTCCTTATGAAGTAGAAATATGTTCACCATTGGTTTAATCAAATCCATAACCACAAAAAATTAAATTGTAATCTTTTTCATTGGGTTATTATTTTAGAATTAATTGTTCTTTGTTCTTTGTTCTTTGTTCTTTGTTCTTTGTTCTTTGTTCTTTGTTCTTTGTTCTTTGTTCTTTGTTCTTTGTTCTTTGTTTTTTTCGAGTTAGCGATGGCATCCCTTTCGAGGCATAGAGTATTATTAGTATTTTCAGTATTCTTCATGAGGAATGCCATCGCTTACGATTTTTTATTCATTAATAATTTTTTAATTTATTGAATAACAATCTTCTTAATCGTATTATAATCGCATCCATTAATGTTTATAAAATAAACTCCCTTTTCAAGCCATGAAAGATCAATCTCAATTGACGATTGATTATTGATTATTTTTGATTGAATTACTATTTTTCCGGTAATATCAGTAATTTCTAAAATGCAAGCCTGTCCCGTACTGGTCAGGTTTTCGATAGTTATTATTCCTGTTGTCGGGTTTGGATAAATTGAAATATCATTTATCATGTTTTCATCTGATAATCCAGTTGTGGAGAAATTAAGCAAACTGTATTCTCCATCTTCTTTAGGGAAGAAATTTTCTATCCATGCATCTCCGTAAGGATTTGAGAATGTATAGTCTTTTAAAATATATTCTTTGTTTTCATTTTTATTCCAGACTTTTATAAGAGGTGAATTACCTGATTTAAATAGACTGCTGAAAACAGGAATCTCATTTTCATAAATATTATCGGAAACCAAAAAGCCGGAGCCTGAAAGTACGTCTCCATCAAAAACAGCAATTTCATCACCAATATTTAAACTTCCTTTTTCAAAATAGATAGTCCAGACCGGTTCTGAAGCATCAGCATTTTTTAAGGTATAATGTTGTTTCGATGGCATTTTAAATTTAGTTGTTGAAACATTAAATATTTCATTTTTAATACATCTTACCGAATGGCCACATAATTCATTTGCTACACCACGGGCAATTGTATTTTTATCTCCACTAAGATACCTCCCTAAAACTAAGTAAGAATTAACATTGGTTGAAGTCCAAAAAAGAGCAGAGCCTCCTAAAAATTGGAAATAATTATTGATGTTGCGATGCCCACCCGGAAGAGCAGTAAAGCCAAAAAGATTTGTTCCATTACCCCACAAACTCCAGCCATTTGAGGATCTTAAATTTAAACCGGCATCATAGCCTCGATCACCTGTATTATCCCATTCGGGATCACCAACACCAAATTGACTGTCAACATTTCCTTCGAGAATTTTCCATTCATCATCAGTTGGAATAGACCATCCTTCAGGGCATATACCTTGCACACCATGTGTTGTAGCATATTCCATCATTTCATTCCATTGATATAATCCACCATATACTTCACAATAATACGGATCATTATCATAGCAATATTTTTCAATCACACCGTTGTCAGTCATGTCTTCCGTACCATTTATCATTTGGCCTATATTAAGGTTTTCAGCCATCCAACATTGGACGCCAATTTGAACGGTATTATATATTCGTTCATCACGCGGATCGGTGAAAGGATAACCGCATGAAATTGGAAAAATAAGTATGTCATCAGAAAACATCTTAACAAGATAAGCTTCATTAGTTTGACATTCACCGATCCCATTTACCCAATTCGGCCCGATTTTGCGTAATGTCTGTCCTTGTGAATTTCTAATAAAGTCTAGATTATCGCTAATTATAGTTTCAAAAGCAATCAGAGCATCCATGGCAGTATTAGGAAAATAACTAACAAATTGAAAGCCTTCATTAACAAAAATCGGGGTTAATGAATCAACAAATTGGCCTTCGATAGTGAATGAGTCATCATTAAACATTTTTATCAAATAACCTTCTTCAATTATCCAGTCTCCAATTCCATTTACCCATGTTGAACCGATTTTTCTTATAGTTTGCCCTTGTGAATTTCTTACAAAATCAAGGTTGTCGTTTAATATTTCTGATAAAATTACCATCATATCAGTAGTATCAGGAATGATATTTGCTGATATAAATTGAAAAGACGCTTCTAAATTGAATGTTTGGGTTACAATAGGTTCTCCTATTGTCATTTTAACAGGAATCAAAATTTCAGGATTAAAAGGATCATTACTGCTTAGAATAATATCAGCAATCAAGACTGTCCCGTTAGGGTGATCCATGGCATTAAAACACAGATTTACATCTTCAGTACATTGAGGTTCAATAATTCCTTCTAATGGATAGACTGATAACCAAGGTGTAATAGTATCGGTTATTGAAGCATTGAACTTTGCTTTCTTATTTACTTTTTTCGGTATAGATGTCTCAACCGGCCCGAAAGAAACCTCAATATTCCAAAATAATGAAGTATCGCCTATATTTCCTATTTCAAGATATTCTTGTGTACTACCACCAACAGGAATATTAACTAAAAAGGAATTTGTGTCAATAATAATTTCAGGAAAATTGAGGTCATCGACTATAATTGTATAATCTTCTACTTCTCCATATGAAGAAACTAAATAAGGAAATGGAATACTGTTGTATGTCATTCTTATTCTCATTCTAGGAGGCCCTTCAACAGCATTTTCCGGAGCTATAATTTCACCGGTAAAATCAGAACCTGTTCCATCATTTGTTAAAGGGTATTGTTCATTCTCTTCAGGGTCTGCATTAAGAACACAATCATTATCCCAGTCAACCCAGACATAAACATAATCATCAGCCCAAGGTTCTCCGTTTGTAACAACAATCTCCTGCGGTATCCCAACTTCAACGAAGGTAAACTGATCAGTATAATCTGCAATTTCTCCCTGCCATCCACTTGAGTTATCAATCATACCCATTGTTACATTGGCAATGTATTCAGCTTCTAATGTAGTCGAAGCCCAATCGTACCAGCAAAGTATGTGCTCCACTTCTTTTTCAATACAATCATTTACAGGATTGCAATCATTAGAAACGAAAGTACAGACCTCAATGAAATATGTACCTACTTCAGATAAGTCAACTGAATCAGTAAAAGTATATTCTATTTCAATACCCGGATCAATTGTCTCAGTAATAATTTCATTAACCCAGCCGGTACCTTCAAAGTTAAATCCCACAGGAATTTCAGATAAAGCCTGAGAACCAAAATTCTTTACTTTTACAGTAACCGGTTCAATACCGAGAGGTTTAGATGAATAAGGTGAAATTATTTCGGTTACACCGACATCAATAGATGGTAGAGGTTCACACGTGGCATAGCCAATGTCTCCTCCTGTAGGATTAGGCCCATCAGTAAAAATAAGATCGTTATTATGATCATAAACTTCGTAAGTACATTCTTCAGGCCAAGCGCTTCCGCTAAATACAGAAGTTAGGAATGCACTATCACAAACGAGGAAATATACAGTTTCAGGGCCATATCCTGATTCTAAGGTAACATTAACATATTCAACACCGTTACCATATATTTGAACATAATTACCATTCCAGCCATCGCCATATGAATCCCACATTGTGATTGAATATTCGCACCATTCTATAGGGTTCATAATTTCCATCCACTTATTAGCAAAATTATTCTCAGGAAACTCATCACCTGTAAGAAGTACTTCGGCTTCGATATGAAAAGATTTATATTCTGTAAAATCATACGGTTCATTAAAAGTATAATCAATTGATTCAATATAAACAATAGGGCCGGGAACAATTTCGCTTACCCATTCACTATTGTCAACACGATATCTAACTTCAAAATTACTTTGAGTAATAGTACCCTGATTTTTTATTCTAATTACAATGTCCTCAACGCCAAGAATAAAACCTGTATTTGGTTCTAAAATTTCTTTCAATGCAAGGTCAAGATCAGGTGGAGGGCCTGCGATACCACCTTCAATACCAAAAATGGTTTCATTTTGGATAGTTCCAAGTAATGTCCACAAACCGGGAGCATAAGTATCGAATGCAGCAAGGCCACCGGCAAGACCTGTACCCGTTGTGCTATAACCGATAGCATCAAAAGTAAGTCCGGTTTCATCTCCTGCAACAGGATCAATCTGAACAATAACAGCCTGGCTCCCACCCCCTGATTGAGCGAATCCATACAGAAACGGGCCATCATTTGAAGGAGTTACATAAGCAAATCCATAATAACTTGAGTAAGAATTACAGCTCCATTGGTTTAAGATTCCACCTGTACGGTCATAAAGAGTAATAGGATCGCTCCAATTATTTCCATAAAAAGCATCATATTCAGGATTATAAGCAATTGCCCTTGTATCAACAGCTGCAGATAAAGTGCTTATTAAAGTCCCGGACTGCCCATCAAAATCCATTTCAAATAATTGGGTGTTTGCAGCAGCACCATAGAAATAAGTACCATCATATGCAAGGTCTCTTACCGCAGCTTCGCCGGGTACTGGGAATGCACCGAGGAAAGTACCATCCATTTCATAACAGAAAAAACCATCGCCATTCCATTTTGAAGTATAAATGTACTCTCCGTTGGTTTCTATTCCTGCTTCACCGGAAGCATCACCGCAAATAAAATCAAAGTGATGATCAAAAAGGTCATCGGTGAAAGTTGTTGCATTCGGGTTTGTTTTAGCGTTTAAGTCAATATCTGAATTGCTTTGAGCAAAAAGAATTGATGATGAAATTATCATCAGACTAATTAATATTATAAATTTTTTCATAGGGTTTATTATTTTAGGATTACTTGTTCCTTGTTTCTTATTTTCTATTTCTTGTTTCTTGTTTTTTTCGAGTTAGCGATGGCATCCCTTTCGAGGCATAGAGTATTATTAATGTTTTTTGTATTCTTCATGAGGGATGCCATCGCTTTCGCTTTAATATTTATTTATAATTTTTTAATTTATTGCATCACAATCTTCTTAATCGTATTATAATTACTTCCACTAATGTTGATAAAATAAACTCCCTTTTCAAGAAATGAAAGATCAATTTCTATTTTTGATTGATAATTGTTTATTTTTAATTGAAGAACGATCTTTCCGGCAATATTGGTAATTTCCAAATCTGTCAGATTTTTAAAACCTTCAAGGTTTCCGATAGTAATCATTCCTGTTGTCGGATTTGGATAAATTGAAATATCATTATTTTCATCACCGTCTGAAATATGTGTTGTTGAGAAATTCAATAAACTGTATTCTCCATCTTCCAAAGGAAAAACGTTTTCTGTCCATGCATCTCCGTAAGGATTTGAGAAAGTATAATCTTTTAAAATGTATTCTTTATTTTCGCTTTTATCCCATACTTTTATTCTCGGTATATTTCCGGTTTTATAAAGATTACTGAAAACAGGAATGGGATTTTCAAAAATATTTTTTGAAATTATAATTCCAGAACCTGCAAGTATTTCTCCATCAAAAACAGCTATTTCATCACCAACGTTCAAAATGCCTTTTTCAAAATAGATTGTCCAGACAGGTTCTTGGGGATTACCTCCATTTATGTCAAAATAAATAGGGGAATAAAAATTTTGATTAAAATGCTTACTATTTCCACAATCTTCAAATGATAAGTTTGAAGATGGTATAAATGTCTTTGTTATCTCATCCCTCAAACACCTCACAGAAAATCCATAATATTTACTTGCACTATTTCGATACACCTGTAGGTTGCTGTTTTCAAGCATTCTATACCAAAAGTATGAAGTCTTATAACTAACTATTGAAGTAGATCTAAAATATGTTCTTTCTCCAATCATAAGAAATTCTTCGGAATCGTAATCCTTATAACCTGATAATAATCCCTCAAATCCAGATGAACCACCTTGAAGCATTTTTACACCACAGTCGGTCCCCCTCCATCCGGTTAATTCAGGATCATTTATGCTTGTGTCAAGATAACTTTCCATTTCAAACCATTCGGCATCGGTAGGCAAATGCCATCCATCAGGACAAATCCCCTGCGTATTTGTAGAAAATTGCATCATTTCATCCCATTGATATAATCCACCGTATAATTCACAATTTGCAGGATCATTATCATAACAATACTTTTCAATTAAGCTGTTATTTGCTTGAATAATATTAGCATTTACCTTTATGCCGATATTTATATTTTCTGCAAACCAGCATTGGTTACCTATTTCCACGGTATTATATATTTGCTGGTCACGAGTATCTATCAATGGTTGGCCACAAGCATGAATTGTCGAAAACACCAAAGTATCATCGAAATTCATTTTTATTAGATAACCTTCTTTGGGAAAACAACTACCGATTCCATTAATCCAATTCGGGCCAATTTTATGCAAAATATATCCCTGTGAGTTTCTAATAAAATCAAGATTTTCACCGATAATTGATTGAAATGCATCTAAAGCCTCAACAGGGCCAAAAGGCAGAAAGCTCACTAATTGATAGCCTTCAGTTAAAGAAATTGGGGTCTCAGGATCAGTATAAATTCCATCAATCGTAAATGAATCATCGTTATACATTTTAATAAGGTAAGCTTCTTCGATAATCCAATCACCAATACCGTTAACCCAAACATCCCCAATCTTTCTTAACATTTGCCCTTGAGTATTTCTTACAAAATCAAGATTATCATTTAGTATTTCAGACAAAATTATTGCCATATCAGAATCCATTTGCTCAAGATTTGATGAAATAAACTGATAGCCCTCAGATAAATTATAGGGAAGAACTATTGTTGATAAGAAGTCTGTTTCTGCAATACTGTAATCATTTTCACCTATAGGAAATACGTCACCTGTATAAGCGTCTCCATAAGGATCAAGCAAATTAATATAGAAAAAATCAGTTTCGATATCTTCACTTGCATCCCAGCATTTAAATCTGTATGGATTTCCATGTTGATAACCTGATTGTGAATTTAAAGTACTATATGCAATTAAAGCATTTTCGAATGCATTTTCCATGGTAAGAACTTCATTTAACATAAATGCACCTACCATTAAATCGCCATCAAAAATTGCAATTTCATCCAATGGTTGCAGGTTTATATAATCAAATTCTCCTTTAGCAAGATTTATTGTCCAAACCGGATCAGCAGGATTTCCACCTTCGAAAGTAAAATGCTGTAACGGTTCACCCACTATCATAATAATTGGGATAATTACTTCAGGATTTATCGGATCATTACTAAAAAGAACTATATTAGCATAATAGATTCCTTCTTCCAAATTTTCGGCATTAAAATCAAGTGTTACTATTTCCGTTTGTCCCTGTTCCAGAATTCCTTCCAATGGATTAACTGCTAACCAATTTTCGTTTTTGGAACTACTTATACTGTCAGTGTTTTCAAGATAAATAACTTCAATATTCCATAATAATGTATCACCGCCCACATTATTAATATCAAGATAATCCTGTATGGTTCCATTTATCTCAAGTTTTTGAATAAAAGATGTTGGATTGGTTTCCAACATTATATAATTAAACCTTAATTCAATCATACTATATTGTCCGTCTCCGGGAGGGAATACATTTTGGGTCCATGCACCACCGTATGGATCTGACATTATTATATTGAAATAATCACTTTCGACTTGCTCACTTTCATCCCATGCAATGAATGAATATGCATTGCCGGGAGTATAACCTGGTCCTGTATGCAGAATGCTAAATGCGGGAAGAGCGTTTTCAAACCAATTTTCCGGTGTACAGACTTGAGAAAGTTCAATCCATCCAACTATAGTTTCCCCATCAAAAATTGCAATTTCATCATTTGCTTCAAGATCAATCGAAGACCATGTTGCCCCTCCAATATAAATTGTCCATGTATCACAACATGCCCCACCCTCAAAGTTAAAATGGCCTGTTTTGTTTTCACCCCTCGGAGCTTCGGGAATAGGCTCCCAAAGTAAAGTAATTTCTTCGTGGCAGGGAATTGCCATTACCAGAATAGGCGCGATTTTTAAAAGAAGAATTTCAACATAAGTTATTGTGCCCGGAATAACAATAGTTATTTGATTTGATGGATAATAGCTATCTGCATACGCTGAAAGTTCGTAAATGCCGGGTTTAACACCAAGAAATCTAAAATACCCGAGCTCATCTGTAATGGTGGTGTATGTAAATTTATTCTCGTTCCTAATTCCATCTAAGGTTACTGTCGCATAAGCTATTGGCTCTGCACTTATTGAATCTCTGACCTGCCCCTCAATTGCTCCCTTTGCTTGAGAAAAACTTAATATTGTTGATAATATAATGATTATCAATAATGATATTTTCTGAACATTTTTCATGATTAAGTATTTTTTTGGTTTAACAAATTTTGATAATGGTTTTAAAAACTAAACTTGTCGCAAATATACGACAATTATCATTATAAGTCAAGGATAACTTAGGAACTGGAATGTTTTTGATGATAAGAGGTTGGAACTAACTATTTATGGGTTGCCAATAAACGCCAATTTATTTACTTTCAATAACTCCGTATTCAAGCAGAACATTAACAATATCAAGAATTTCGGATGCATGCTCCTGATCAATTTCAGCTTTTTTCATTATTTCTGAAATGCTTTGAGTTTCTGCACTTGGAAATGGCAGACAGTAAAGGAATTTTCCTTGTGAGGTCGTCAGGCTGATCTTGCGTTCTTTACGTTGTCGTCCCTCGCCAATCCATATTGCAACACTGCTAAAATACTGATTGTTTCGGGCAATTGAGAATCGTGCTCCGGCATTTTTCTTTTCGCGTATTTTTCTTGCAAATCCGTTTAATGGTTGAGGGTTGTCGAATAAGGTTTCAAGGTCAATCTCCATTATTATTTTTTGTTTCTTTAAAGAATACCTGAAATATGGCCTTTTTTTCTCATAAACTTCTACCTTTTCTAAAATGTCTAATGAAGCCATTGCTTCCATAAAATCCTGTACCGTTCTAATATGCATATTCAACCTCGAGGCGGCTTCAGAAGCCGAGATATTATGGTAAGTCGCCAATAATTTAAAAAGAGGCTCGGCGTAATCCTTTGATATATATGATCCTAATATTGCTGCTTTTTTAAAGTCCATTATTCTTTTATTAACCGCTAAGTACGCAAAAAGCCGCAAAAATGTTTTTGTGTTTCATTTCGCTTCGAAAACTTTAGGGATTGCATTTTATTATTTTTAATTATCAATCAAATTTTTATTCTTTGTTACCTCTGCGCCTTTGCATCTCTACGTTTATTAACTTGAACGCTGATTCGCAGAGATTTAATTTATTTCATCTTCATCTTATTCGTTTTTGGATATTGCATCTTTCTATGTTAATTAAATATGCTTATTTTCAACGAATCCAATCTGTCAATTATCCTAACTCCTTCACCCTTAATAAATAACTCAAAAAATTCTTTAAACAAATTTCCCATTGATTCACAAAGTTGATCAAAGGAGAGAGTTTCTTTATAATCCAGATAATCTTTCTTGGAAATATGAACTGTTACGTTTCCATCGTAATCAAAAAGAATCCATGATTTATCTTTATAATTAAAATTATTCGTATATAAAAATTTGAATTCATGTCCCATTTTGATTGGAACAAATGCAATTTGATTATTTTCATAAAATGGCAGAGCAATTTGATTGCTACGAATGAATGAAGCAAAATCAAATAAATCACGTCTTGAATATTTTATCTTAGCTGTTGGATAAGGCCTCTCGGTAAATCCATTCGTAGCATCTTTTACCGACATCGCTGCCAATTCATATACTTCCCTGCCTTTCCATTTGACTTTTCGGGTAAGCATCAGATAAACAAGCCAAATTAACAAGCTAAACACAGCAAAAGTAAGGAATTTATTCAATGAAGTAAAATTTCTCTTGTCAATGCCTGAACTTGAAATAGGGGCAAAAAACAAAAAAAGAGTAAGTGATAAAAGGTAAATTGCGCTGACCAGATAAGTCAGGTTTCTGACCCGTGAGTAGGCTCTAAACTGAAACAATGAATAAACAGCAATCATAACAGCCAGCACCCTAAAACCAACATAAAAACCCCAAAAAATATTTGAAATTATGAAAATGGCCAGGGTAATAATAGCCGGTAAAAGGCCTGTTATTGAATTATCGTTTCTTAAATTTCTTCTATGATACATTTGATTATATTTTTATGATTATTATTTCTTGTTAAATTACCATTTTGTACCTTTCCGGATTATAATATCTCTTGTGGTATCATTTTAAAATTATGTATAACATTGCCACGTTTAATGATAAACTGTAATTCAAGAGTATCTTGATAAAATAGATTTTTTCTTTCAAAACTTGTGAATGACGAAATTTCTAAACCATTAAGATGTGTAATTATATCCCCTGCTAATATTCCGGCCTTATGGGCTGAAGAATTTTCTATAACATTCTCAATTAGATATCCCTCACAAGTGTCTGACTTGAATAGTTTTCCGTAGAATCCTGTCATATTTGAAGAAAAATGTTCGCAAAAATGACTGTTTGGTCTGAGATATAACTTTTTGTTCGGAAAGTCAAATATTAAGTCAAACCTTTTCAAAACTTTAGTCCCAAGCAATCCGAGGATACCCCAAAAGGATAATGCACCCTTCTTATCAGTAGAATAATTTAAAAGCGGTTTTTCAAGAGTAAAATTTGCCATTTTAAGATTTTCAGCCCTGAAATAATAAGAATGAGACTTGCCACCATATCCTGCATTTTTACGGGGAACAGAATATTTGTTTTTTATTATTTCATTAAATTTATATTCATTTGCAATTACGCTTGTAAATGTTAAAGCATGAGCACTTCCTAAATCTAATATAGTCCATCCTTCAATATATAATGAATCAATAATTAGTGCTCCGCAATTAATAATTGTTTTGTTTTCTGTAAGAAATAGTTTTAATGAGTCAAAACCGGCCGGAATTATAAATTCATTTGGTTTGATTATCTGAAGATAACTGCTGTCAAAATTGATTTTTAGAACCTTATTTTGAAAAAAATCTGCTCCAAGCACACCATCAATTTTCTTATTGCTTAACGCTCGGATATTTATAATCGGCACATTATTATAAATTTTTGTTAAAGAATCAAGTTCTAATTTTATGGTGTTAGAAATAGGAACATTTGGTGTATCGCTACCCACCCCTCTTATCTTTTTCTTTTTTCTTTTATGTGTTGGAATATTGTTTTCAGCAACAAATAAACTATCAAGGTATAATTGGTCGGAGCCGGAGTCAAAAATAAAATTTCCATTTATTGAATCATTTACCTTTATATTAATAAATATCAAATCTTGAAAAAAGAAAGGAATTGAATTTTCAGGTAAGAGCATAACCGTTTCTATATTGGCTTGTTTGTTTTCTTCAATATTTGGAGAACAACCCCCAATATAGATCAGCAAAAAGAAACTCAATACAATGAATAAAATAACTGTGATGGGAAATAGCTTTAATTTTTGTTTTAGATTTTTCATTTTTTCTTTGATTCATTTATTTATAAAAAACTATAAATCGTTAAGCCGTTCAGGTTGCCTCAGATGATAGTCTGTTGAATCCTGAAACATTTTTGCTACCGCAAGAACTTTTTCTTCTTGATATGGTTTGCCTACGAAAGTTACACTTGTCGGCTGCCCGTTTAAGTGAAATCCACAAGGAACAACAACAATCGGGAGCCCTGTAACATTAGTACTCCAGTTAGTTGACCAAGTCATTTCAATATACACATCAACATCTTTCATTATCTCGTTCATTTTTTGGATCATTAAGCTTCGGTACCTGGCAGCCTGAAGATATTCAACAGCAGGGACAAAACGATGGACCCGATGATAATTTGGCCATTTCTGATCTTCAACCTCATCATCCATTTTTCCTCGTGTAAATTCATCAAAGGCGGTTGCAGCCTCAACCAACATCATAATTCCTTCTCCTTTATGGGGTAACTGAAAATCAAGGGGAACAAGATCGAAGCCCTTTTTTTTAATTAAATCAAACACATTTTTTATATAAGCACTGCGTGAATTAAACCATCTTTCCTGATCCTTATCTTGTGCGATACCTTTTTTCTCCTTTTCAAAATATGTGCTGTAATATCCAATTTTTAATTTCTTAACATCAAACTGTGAATTCCAATTAAAAGGTAAATCAATTACCGAATTATCAAATGAATCAGTACCTTGAATTTCATTAAAAACAATTGCACAATCTTCAACTGTTCGGGCAATCGGTGTAACTTTGTCAAAACTCCAGCTAACCGGCATGCAGCCATATCTGCTAACGCGGCCAAAAGTAGGCCTTAAACCGGTAACACCACACACATCGACTGGTGAAACCATTGAACCGTTTGTTTCTGTTCCAATTGCAAAAGCAACACAACCGGCAGCCACTGCCGAAGCCGGGCCTGCTGAGGAACCGCCTGAAGATTTTAGCGTCCATGGACTTTTTGTCCGGCCCCCAAACCACTTTTCTCCTGATGCCAGTGTTCCTGTTGCAAGTTTAGCCACTAGAACCGCTCCGGCAGCTTCAAGTTTCTGTACAACTGTTGCATCAATATCGATTATTCTTTCTTCAAAAACTCTCGCACCCCATGTGGTTTTATACCCTTTAACTGAAAATAGATCTTTTATTCCGTAAGGTATCCCATGTAGCAATCCTTTATAATTTCCTGTCTGTATTTCTTTATCAGCTTTTTTTGCTTGTTTAATAGCCAGATCATCAGTAAAGGTAACAACGAATTTGAGTTTGTTATTATATCTTTTAAGTCTTGATAAGTATAATTTTGTCAGTTCTAAGGATGTAACTTGCTGTGTTTTTAAAAGATTAGCCAATTGAAGTATGCAATAAAATGCCAGGTCTTCAATTTTCTGTGGTCTTTGAGTTTTTACTTCAGAGAAAACTATCGGTTTTTGTTCATGATCGTATATAAATCCCGGAGGCACGGGATTAAATACCATAGATGGAAATGAGTAGTAACCCAATTGTTGTTCCCTAAACTTTTTAAACGTCTCAACATTACTCTTAACCTTTTCCAGGATTTCTTTTCTTTCCCCATTACTCAATTTAATATCGGCAAGTTTTTCTGCAGCTTCGAGTGTTTCAATAGTAATACCATTATTTTCTTCAATGGCTATGGTATTAGCACAACATGGTAGTAATGTGGATGATATACCTAAAACAGCTAAATGCTGAAGAAACATTCTTCTGTTATTTGTTGATCCTTTTAAATTTGAGTTTGTATTATTCATCATTAGTTTAGTTTTGATAGATTTTTTCAAAGTTGAGTGTTTTATCAATCATTTTTTGTTTTCTCACTATAAAAATTAAATCCACATTTTGAACAATATTTAGTGTTGAAAATATCACCAAGTAAACCATTACATACCGGACAACGCCATACAAATGAAATAGCGATAATTACTCCAAACATAATTATGTAAACAAATGGTGCCCACACCCACTTTGAAACACCAAGCATATCCATTATCGGTAAGACAATCAAACCTATGGATAGAAGAAATACTAAAGAAAATCCAAAAAGGATTATACGTTTAGAACGGCGTTTCTTAAATTCTTCTCTGTATTTTGTGATTTGGTCTTCTGAATGTTCCATTTTTATATATCATTTTTTGTAAATTTCTTCAATGTTTAGTGCCTGATCAAACATTCCTTTGTTATTGAGTTTATCTTTAAAAAACAACAGTTCACGTCTATTCAGATAATATTTGTCGGTTTGGTTCTCAGATATTTCTTTATGAAGTTTTTCTGCTTCATCAGGCCCTGAGTCAAGAAGAGTTTTAAAAATTGCATATGCTCCTGATTTTTTTGGTAAATCATATTCCTCACCATATATAACCGCAAGTATTCTTGACATCATATAGTTTGGCCATTTTATTACAATTTGTTTTTTATATTCCTTAGTATTTCGTAAGGCGACAATAAAAACAGTGTCTTTCTCAATTCTTTGTGTATGGCTTCCAAATCCATTTATGCTTCCATCTAAACTATTTGAGCGGATCTTTTTGAAACCTTTTCCATAGGGGCAATTTTGATAATGCCATCCATATTTATTGAAAAATAATTCCTTCGACTTTTCATTAAGCAGCTTATTTGAATAAAGTGCCTGATCAAATAAATATAGGTCATTAACAGTTGACAGAAGATGACCTGCTCCAAAAGCAAAGGACATATCAATGAAAGAGGCTAATTCAAAGCCGGTGAAGTAATTATAGTTATATCCAAGGGCACGTTTCTCAATAGGTTGCGCATTAACATCGCTTAATGTATTTTTCATCCCTGCTGGGATACAAATTTTTTCCTGTAATAATTCATTGTATGATTTTCCTGAAACTTTTTCTATTATCATTCCTAAAAGAGCGTATCCAAAGTTGCTGTATTCATTTCCCTTGCCAGGCTTAAAAACAATGTCCTTCTCTATAATGCAATTAAATAATTTTTCCCGCGAATAATATTCTTTTTCAATATCTATCAAATTTGGAATCCTTGATTCACCTGTAATACCTGCTGTATGTGTAAGGAGATGATGTATAGTAATTCCTTCCCCTTTTTCTTTTGGAAATTCAGGCAAATAGTCCGTTAGTTTTCCATCAAGTTTCAGTTTTCCTTCCTCCACAAGTTGAAGGATAAGCATGACGGTAAATGGTTTTGTAAAAGAAGCAATTCTAAATTTTGTATCACATGTATTGAGTATGCTATCTTCAATGTTAGCAAAGCCAACAGCATCTTTATATATAATTTTCCCTTTATTTGATATTAAAACAGCACCGGAAAACTGTCCATAATCGTTCATCATATTTACTATTTGAGCAATTTCCTCTTCTGCATTATCAGGAAGTGAAAGAGTTGGATCAGAATATATTATACCACAACTTGTTAATATAGTGAATATTGGGAGAAATAAAAGAAACAATATTTTTTTTGTTTTCATAGTTTTATACTTTTATTATAAGCTAGTTAACATTTCTTTGGCATGTGAATTTTCAGGATTTAACCTGATCGATTTTTTATAGTTTTTTCTCGCCAGTCTTTTTTCTCCATTGTTCATATAAGCCTCACCCAGACTATCATAAGCATTCCATGATTTAGGATACTCTTTTACATTTAGTTTAAATATTTCGATAGCATTAGAATTTTCTCCTGCTGTCAAATATTTATGTCCCAAATTATTAATTGATGTTTCAGTAAATAAAATATCATCACAAGGAATTTTTTTCAAATCATAATATTTTTTCAATCCTTCTTCTATTCCGAATTTTGCTATAATTTCATCGATAATTGTACTTGCAAGTTCTCCTTTAGGTAGATAAATATTTTGGTAATATACAAGTTGATTCACTTCACCATTTTTGTCTTTTCCGAAAGAAATTTCATGCTTAGTAGTATTTATTCCCCATTTATCATTTTCAGAGTTTTGTTGTATTATTAAATCACTTTTCGTGAAAGGATCATTTATATAAAGATCTCCATTATCTTCCCAGACATTTATTTCTATGTTTGCCTGAGCGAAGAAATACTTTCCAATAAATGGTTTAAGTTTTTCCGAAACATTTTCAAGAATCGAGTCTTGTTCTGCTTTTTTCGGAACAGCTACCAACTGTTGCAGCCACATAGCAGATACATCACCTGAAATATTTTCATCAAACCGAAAATTTATTTGCCTTGACATTTTGGGATAATATAATCCATTTTCATCAGCATCGTTTAAAGCTAATACCATTTCGTTCGGTAGTTTTACAGAAAGGCTTTTATTTTCAAAGAAGAGTTCAAAAACTCTACTATTTTCAATAAGAGTATATTTACCAACCAAATCCATATACTTTTCAGGGATAGCATCTTCTTCTTTTGTTTCATCTCCAATTCTGTATTCATGAATTTTCATTTCTTTTGGATGAAATGTAGTAAATTTTCCTAACCTTATATGTCCTGCATCAACAAAATCGTACTCAAAAGTTGCTGCGTCAACTGCAATCCAGCCTGCATCTCCCATAAAAACTTCTGTCCAGACATGTTGGCAGAAACTTCCTCCATGGTAGGTTGTGTACATACATCCGGCTGACAAACGTGCCGGAATTTTCATTGCCCTGCAAAAAGCAACTAATAAACGGGAATGAGAAGCACATTCTCCCTCTCTCGTATAATAAGTGTTGATTGCACTAGTTCCTCCGGGAATTGCACCTTTAACATTTTCTGCTACCCATTTGCACAAACTTGTGGCTGCATCCCATGAATTAGTTGCATTCTTTGTAATATCTTTTGCTTCAGCAATCAAATCCGGGTGATCTGACTCAATTAATGTTTCGGGTTCAATATTTTTTTGCAATGAATCAGGAAGCGGATAATCAAAAGGAAAGCCAGGAGCATTTGTTCCATCGTAATGGACAGGTTCAATTTCAAAGACACCTTCTATCAAATTCTCAGTTACGGTACCGACAAATTTCTGTCCGGGAAAATTAAGGGATTCAACTGTAATCCATTCACCCTCACTTTGTATAATTGCTTCAGCATTCAAATATGTCAGGCCTTGAATGTTTGAAATAATTGTATCTACTTTTCCAAATAACAAATTATTATAATCAGCAATTTCAATGTTGTTTTTAACAGAAGCATCGGTAAGATAAATAGTTCTACCTGAAAATTCAAGCTTTAGAGGTAAACCGCTAAGGTTATCTAACCAGTATGTTTTCTTGCTTCCGGCAGTTTTGTCAAGCTCTTCAATCACAGTTGATGTATATATTTTATCAAGGAATTCAATTTCTTCTGTACGAATAAACTTATATTCCTTATCAAAAATTTCACCTTTCATATCATCAAGCACTTTATAGGTTTTTTCCTTTTTATCACCTTTAATAAAGTCATTTACAATATGTTTTAATTCAATAGGAGATTCTAAAATTACACCCTCAGATAAATCCAGTTCTTTGGTTTCATCGTCAATATTCGAAGTAAAAAAAGCTTTATCACCTTTTACTTCTGTTGTTGAATGAATTTTTATTGATCCGTTGGAAAAATTGCGGTCGCAATAGAAATATTTGCCTGTTTCCGGATCAAATTTATAAATACTTGAAATTGAAATTTCAACATTTTGGCCTAAGATGGTTAATTTTTGAATGATTTCATTATTTACCTGAAGCCAGTCTTTTCCATTTTCATTGATAAGTTTTTTTGAATATTCGTTATAGCCACAAATAACACCATCAATTTCAATTCCGTAATAGAGAGTTTCAACATCATTTTCTGATTGTTGACACATGCCTGAGTAACTCAAAAAAATTAGAGATACCAGCAAGACCCACTTGTAAGGTTTGTTTGTAGTTTTCATGATTTAAATTATTTTAAAGTTTTTCAATTATAAGTAGAAAGTCAATTTTGCGCGTAACCCCATAAATTTGAAACAGGCTTGTATTTTTTATGTTTGGGATTATTGATACTATTTCTCCTTTCAGACTATTTAAGAAATGTTCTAATCTGTTCTGCTCAATATTCATATTGATTTCAAAACGATGTACTTTGTATTTCATAATATTTGTTTTTTGATTTATAACTTTTGTTTTTTGATTAAAAAAATACAGCAAATGATATATGTTGTATTATTTATTAATTTTAATTACTAATTATTTAATTCAAGATTAATCCTGTTTTCCTGGTTATTTATATAATAATTTAAAAAACGCTTAAAAACATCACTCATAGATTCACATAATTGATCAAAGGTGAGTTCAGCCTTATATCTTCTGTAATCTGTTTCTGAAAGATGAACAATTATTTTACCTTCATAATCAAAATATACATAACTTATTTCTGAAGGTTCATTAATTGAAAGCGGACTTCTACGCATTGAAAATGTGAGATAAATACCATTTTCTTTGTAAATCGGAAAAGCAATTGTTTTTCCTGCTAAAAAGTTAGTAAAACCGATTAATTGTTCCTGAGAATATTCCGCAAACCCTGCTAAATATGGGCGGGATGTAAATCCATCGGTAACACTATAAACAGTACGTGCAGCCAATTTAAATAATCTTCTTGCTGATTTTTCAAGCCGAAATGCTTTATCTAAAACCGGGGAGGTAACAGCCATCAAAATAAATAAAACAACGGCATTTAAAGCCCATGTTAACAAGGAAAAAGGATTGTTTTCAGGATTAATTGAAATGTCAATTCCCAATAATTGAAGCATATAAATATTAGCTTCAAAATGAGAAGCCAGAAAATAATGCCAGACTGTTAATCCAATAAGACAAACTATTAGAGCCGGTTGAAAGAGTTTATAGCGTACAGAATACATTATTCCAACCAGGATCAAAACTAAACCATAAAGCCATGATGAATAATAAGTTCCAAAAGCTTGGTCTTCTATTATCAACAACAGGAAAAACATAATTGCTGGTATCCAGAAATTCCAGTTAATTTGAAGTTTCATTGAAGAGTTGTTTGTCATATTTTTTTTCTTAATTAGTTTCAGTAAATGGATTTAAATCAATTATTATCCTCTTGTTGCCCATTTTATTAGATTCATAAATTTTGGAGGAGTTCCCTGCATTAAAATACAGGTTCTGAAAATCCTTCCGCTGACCCACACAATAAAAGCAGTAAACAGAACAACTCCAATCAAACCGACTATTGGTTGCCAAACCGGAATAGTAACTGGTGTAGCCATTCTAACTGTCATTAACATAGGTGTGAATGGTGGAATTAATGACATTGCAGTAGAAAATGCACCGAGAGGGGCTTTAAGCATTGGGAACATAACGAACATTGGAAGCAAAACCGGAAGCATTGCCGGAAACTGTAATGATTGTGCGTCTTTTGAGTTATCGCAAGCAGAGCCGAGAGCAGCCATTAATGAGCCTACCATAATAACATTAAGCAATAAAAAAGTAAAAAACCATGGTAATAAACCATAAGGAATTGAATCGGCGAAGCCTAATTGAGAAGCTGCAATTATTCCTCCAATTATATAAACACTTGATCCGATTATTGAAACAAGAATACTTCCAAGCAATTTGCTCATCATAAACTGAAATGGTGTTACCGAGCCAAGAATTACTTCGGCAATTCTCTCTGTTTTTTCTTCCATTACAGAACTGAGTAAAGGAACTGTAAACATCATTACCATCATAAACATAATCATCATTAAAATATATGGCACTGCAACAGCTTCACCAATATTACTTTTTTTAGCATCTTTCACGCTACCCGTATCCTCATTAACACTAAGCAATCCCATTCCCTCGACTTCAATCCAATAAAAAAGATCTTCGGATTGTTCGGGGGCAATATTCAGGTCTGTAACTCTAAGTTTTCTGACTTGGTTATTAATTACTCTTGAAATCCAGTTACGAATATCGTCCATCATTGAGTTTTCGGAATAATAAAACATTCGATATTTATCCCGATCTTCTCCCGGGTGAAGAATTTCCGGCCCTATTTCTACAAAGGCATGTAATTCTTTGTTTCTGACTCTTTGAGAAAGATCGAGCTTTTGTTGTTCGGGATCAGATAGTTCTGGCTCAATTATCTCAAGATTATATGCAGGCCTGATTTTTTCATTAGTTTTCGGATCAAAAATTTCATTATTTCTTTCCTCAGAAACTTTCATCAGAGGTTCGGCCATTATTCCCGAATGATCTATCACAACGATGTTTTTATCAACAATATCAACCTTGTCTTCAAACAATTTTATTACTAAAAAACTACCACCCATAAAAATCGGGGCAATTATTAATCCGATTAGGAAACTTTTTGTGCGAACTGCTGTCAGAAATTCACGTTTTGTAAGAATAAATATTTTACGCATTTTGTACCTCCTTTTCTTCAGGACTTGCAATCCTGATAAAAATATCATTTAACGATGGTTTTGTTGTTTCAAATTTCGACACTCTTGTTTTCGATAAAATTGCTTTAATCATATCTTGAGTATCAATTTCTTTAGCGACACGAATTTCCTGCATTTGTCCGAAATCGGTGATCTTTTCAATTCCCGGAATTTCTTTTAAAGCCTTACTTCCGTTTTCAATTTGAATTCGAATTGTGTCAGTCCCGAATTTATCCTGAATTGAAGTTAAAGTGCCATCCAAAACTTTTTTTCCATTGTAGATCATGAAAATAAAATCACACATTTTTTCGGCAACATTCATATCATGGGTGCTAAAAATTACTGTTGCTCCATTTGCCTGCAATTCCAAAATTGTGGTTCTTAAAATTTCTGAATTTACCGGATCAAGGCCGCTAAACGGTTCATCAAGAATTATAATTTCAGGCTTGTCGATAATTGTAGCAATAAACTGTATTTTTTGGCTCATCCCTTTGCTGAGTGCCTGGACTTTTTTATTGGCCCAGTCTGAGAGATCAAATTTTTTCAACCAATAATCAATTTCTGAATTAATATTTTTAGTGTTTTTCAACTCAGCATGGAATCTTAGAATTTCTTTTACTTTCATTTTTTTATATAAGCCTCTTTCCTCGGGTAGGTAACCGACATTATCAAGTCTGCTACCCAAGTGCTCGTTTCCGAAAAGCTTAATAATTCCACTATCCGGATATAGAATATTCATTATCATTCGGATACTGGTTGTTTTACCCGAACCGTTCGGGCCAATGAAACCATAAATGCTTCCTTTGGGTACTTTCAACGACAAATCATCAACAGCCTTGTGTTTGCCGAAAGTTTTGGTGATGTTTTCAAGTTCGATTGTGTACATTTTACTTGTGTTTGGTTTGTTATTTTATAATCTTTATTTGAGTCTTTTATATACTTCATATTTTATGAACTATGCAAATATAGAAACAAACACCCCCCTTTGTCAAGTCTTTTTTGAAATTTATAATGATTCTAAATAAGCTTTATTGTAGAAAAACGATTTTAATTCACAATCCCTTAAGCGAATCCGGAGAAAATTTTAAGGGTTTTTTATTGTCAAAAAAACAGTCTATACATTAAATCTGAATGTATATTGAATTAAAAAAACTTAAAAATTCATCGTTGGCAATTTTTAGGAGCAATAAACCTTGCCGAAAAAAATAAATGTTTGGTTTTTTAGCTTTATGGGTTGAGTGAGGAAGGAATTGGGATTGTTGAAAATGGTAGATAATTTTGCAAATAAATAAAAATAGCGTACTTTTGATAAAAAATTATTTAAAGATGAAAACTTTAACTTTAAATATACCAGATAAATTAGACCTTAATTTAAGAGAAACATCTAAATTTCTTGCAGCAAAACTTTATGAATCAGGAAAATTATCATTAGGACAGTCTGCTGAATTAGCCGGATTATCAAAAGTTGCATTCTCAGAAATTCTCTCTGACTATGATGTATCACTGTTTAATTATCCTCCTTCTGATATAATTCGTGATGAAGCTCAACTATAAAATAGTTATATCAGATACATTTGTTTGATTCTTCTCAGTAAAATAAATGAATTAGATTTATTTGAGATTGTTTTACGAGAAGCAAAAGAAATATAATACAATGTCTTACAAAAGTATTCCATGAGACTTGGATAAAATCAACTGATCGAAAACACTTTACATTTAAACAATCCACAAAAAATGATTCTTAAAACCAAATCAGTAGAAATTTCCGATGAAGCTTTAGGTTGTCAAATAGTATTTTCTGATACTGAACCTCAATTTGATAATGATGATGAAAAATATATTTTGATTCAAAGATTCTTTGATGATGATATAGACGAAGCGGAAAATTATTGCTATATCGAATCGCATGAAAAAAATATTGGCGGTCATTACGAAAAACTGGAAGCAACCTTAAAAAGAGATTATTTAGAATTAAAATTGAAGAAAAGAATTGTAAAAATATATTTTGAAATTGAAGAAAAACAATTCAATGAATTGAAATCTGTTTTGAAAATAATTTTATACGATGTGGGGAAAATAGAATTGGATTAAAATAATCGGGATTCAGGGTTTATTTCTTAATTATTAGAGAAAAAATTGTGAAAGAATAATTCATTAATTTTGAGGTCACAAATTGTGACCTCAAAAATTTTCAGATATGCAAAAATCAACCAACAGGAATTCAATTATAACCCTTTCTACACTCTAATTTCTGCACTTTCAAGAAATTCATTTGTAATATCCGTAAACCGTTCAATGTCCTGAATATATTTCAAAGTATTAAAAATCTCATCCCCATCAACAAACATCCGTTTAAAATAAACCCAATATTCTTTCATTTTATTTAAAACATGTTTATCGGCAGTTTTTGTTTTTTTTAGTTCTTCAAAAAGTGCGTTAATAAAATCTGAGAAGATTATAAGTTTTTCGGTTTTTGAATAATTTTTCTTTTGGAGAATTTCGTTTGGTAGAAATAAATTCGACAACAATCCTCGCCCCAGCATCCAATCCTTAATTGATGGAAATCGGCTTTTCAATTCATTATAAAAATTAAAATCAATAATATCGCCACTAAAAACTATTTTATGATTGGATATTTTAATGCACTCGCAAAATGCTTCAAGGTCAAGTTCACCTTCATACATTTGCAACCCGATTCGTGGATGGATATTTAGAAATTCAAGGGGGATACTATTCAAAATAGGAATAATATTTAATAATTCCTTATTATTCAAATAACCTAATCTGGCTTTGATTGAAAGTTTATTTGGAATTTTAGGAAGCACCTCGTTTAAAGTTTTTTCAATAAGTTCAAGATGTGAAAGCATTCCCGAGCCGCGTTTTTTTCGGGCAATTGAAGGTACCGGACAACCAAGATTCCAGTTTAAAGATTCATAACCCAAATCATATAAATCATTTGCCATTACTATAAATTGATCAGGCAAATAACCAAGTACTTGTGGTATTACTTTAATCCCTGAATTATTTTCAGGCAAAACATCTTTCAAATGTGATCGTTTCACATGTTTCCCTTCAACAAGGGTCACAAAAGGACTTATCGCCACATCAATGCCTTCAAAAAAGTTATTGTAAACATTCCTGAAAATGTAATCGGTATATCCTTGTAAAGGTGCAAGATAAAGCATTCGCTACGATTTTTTGGTTTGCAAAGATAAGCTTCTAAATTAATAATATTTATGATTTTTTGCATGGATTTTCCTTATTTGAATTAAACTGTAAAACTGAGAAAAAACAAAATAATTAAACATATTTTGAAATGAATTTATATTATTGCAAAAAATAAGAACATTGGTGAAAATTAATTTTCAAGAAATGACAAACAAACCAACCTACGAAGAGCTTGAAAAACAATTAGATGAATTAAAGAAAACTCTGGATGCGAAAAACCAACTTGCTGAGCTAAATAAATTGAAACTTAATTTTTTAACCAATTTATCTCATCAAATCCGTACGAAAATGAATACGATAATCGGGTTTTCAAATTTATTAATTAATCCCGATATAAAATTAAAAGACAAACAAGAATTTATTAATCATATTAATAATACCGGAAATGTTCTTTTACATTTAGGTGATGATATTGTTGACATAGCCCAAATTGAAGTTGGAGAAATAAAAATTATTGAAACTGAATGCCAGATCAATAAAATTTTAAATGAGATTCATTTATCATTCAATAAATTGAGACAAACAAAAAACAAAAATAACATAGAAATAATATTTAAATCTGGAATTTCCCATCCTGATTTCACGATTCTAACTGACCCATTCAGGCTTCAGCAAATAATATCCAATTTAACAGAAAATTCGCTCCGATTTACTGATTTCGGCTCTATTGAATTTGGATATTCATTGAAAAAATCGGCAAACCAAAACGAAAAAGAATTCATTGAGTTTTATGTTAAAGATACAGGTATTGGAATACCGAAAGAAAAAATCAAGAATGTTTTCGACAGGATTAATTTATCGAAAGAGCCTTATATAAAAAAGACAAACGGTTTAGGGCTTGGACTTACTATTTCTGCCAGTTTAGTTAAAATACTGGGAGGAAATATTTGGATAGAATCTGAAGTGGGAAAAGGGACTTCTATTTATTTTACGATTCCCTATAAGCCAATCAAAAAATCATTAAAACAAAAACAATCAATAAAAAACGAGCAAAAAAAATATAATTGGAATGGTAAAATAATACTTGTTGTTGAAGATGATGATTTGAATTATTGTCTTATTGAAAAAATGCTTCAAAACACTAAAGCCGAATTGATTTGGGTGAAAAACGGCAAACAAGCTGTTGATCTGTGCCGAAATAATTCGGAAATTAATCTTGTTCTAATGGACATTCAACTACCAGAACTAGATGGTTATGAAGCAACAAGACAAATTACTAAATTCCGAAAAAACCTCCCGATAATTTCTCAAACTGCTTTCGGGATGGCCGGCGAAAAAGAAAAAAGCCTAAATGCAGGTTGCGACGATTATCTTTCTAAACCATTAAGTGCTAAAAAACTACTTTATACGATTGAAAAACATATTAATCCCATAGCAAACTAAGTGAAACTTTTTTATAGAAATTTTGGTGCCGGGCAGCCTTTAATTGTTCTTCACGGATTATTCGGTATTTCTGATAATTGGATTCCATTTGGTAAGTTAATGGCTCAAAAAAACTTTAATGTTTTGATTCCCGATTTAAGAAATCACGGGCAATCTCCGCATTCTGATATTTTTGATTATCAAAGTATGGTTCAGGATTTAGTGAATTTTATAAATGACAATAAAATTAAAAACCCGATTATTCTCGGCCATTCAATGGGTGGGAAAATTGCTATGAATTATGCTCTCGAAAATCCTTTAAAAGTTAGTAAATTAATCATTGTTGATGTAAGCCTGAGAACATATACAAAAAAGACTCACCATATTGCACTTGCAAATGCAATGCTTTCAATTAATTTTTCCATAGCCAAAACAAGAGCAGACATCGAAAAACAACTCTTACCTGAGATTAGTGATAAGAGGATCAGAAACTTTTTGATGAAAAATATTAAAAGAAAAAATAAGAGCTGCTACGATTGGAAAATTAATATGGAAAGTATTTATAGTAATATTGATCGTGTTTATGAAGGAATTAATGTTGAAAGTACTTTTGATGGCCCAACAATTTTTATCAGAGGAGGTATCTCGACTTATGTTTCGGAGGATGATTACCTGGAGATAAAAAAATATTTCCCAAATTCAAAAATACATACAATCGAAAATGCCTCGCATTGGGTTCAGGTTGACGCTCCCGATCAATTTATTGCTTTAATTGATGGATTTATAGGGGTGTAGAATAGGTTTGAAATTGATTTTTTCTTTGTGATTTTTTGGTGATTGTAAATTTAATGTTCCAAATAACACTTATTTATCCTGCCAATTCTTGCTGCCTTTTTCTATAAACTCTTTTTGAGATTAAAATACTAATTTCGTATAGTGCTATAAGCGGGATACAAACCAGTATTTGGCTGAACACATCCGGCGGAGTTATAATTGCTGATAAAATCAGGCAAATTACCAACATGTATTTTCTGTTTTTCTTCAAAAACGAAGGAGTTACAAGTCCTACTTTTGTGAAAAAATACATAAAAATAGGAAGTTCAAAAACAATGCCGACAGCAAATGTAACCGAAACAACTGTGTTGACATAAGATTTCAAAGAAACCTGATTTTGAACAAATTCGCTAACATGATAAGTGCCAAGAAAATTTACGGTCAGTGGAACTATCAGAAAATAACTAAATAGAATTCCGATAATAAAAAGCAAACTGCTTGAAATCACAGCATAGTTGGTGTATTTACGTTCGTTTTTATATAATGCCGGTTTTATAAAACTCCAAATTTCCCAAATTATATAAGGAATTGTTATAATTATTCCTGCTATAATAGAAATATACATGTGGGTAAGAAATTGCCCCGACATTTTAATATTAATTATTGTTAGGTTGAAAGACTCGAAACACAATGATTTAAATGATAGAATATCAGCTAACTTACAAAGTACTCGGTTTGTGATAAATTCAGAATCACGAGGGGCAAGAATAATTTCATCGAAAATAATTTTCCGGTTCAGAAATGCAACAACAGCAAAAACAATAACGGCAATTATTGAACGGGTTATGTGCCATCGCAATTCCTCAAGATGTTGCCAAAACGACATTTCTTCCTGGACTTTATTATTGTCTTGGGTGTTGTCGGAAACATCTGTCATTTATTTTTTCTGTCTTTTTGGTTATTTGATTTTGGACAAAAATTTATTTTCCTTATTTCTTTCCTGACAAATATTCAGAAATTCCCTGGTGGGTTTCTTTTATTCCGTTTTCTCCTTTTTTCCAATTTGCAGGGCAAGATTCGTCAAATTCTTCATAAAATTGCCAGGCATCAATCAAACGCAAAACTTCATCCACATTCCGGCCCAATGGTAAATCATTTATAAGCTGATGACGTATAATTCCTTGTTTGTCGATGATAAACAAGCCACGATATGCTACCGGTTCACCATTGAAAACAATTTCGTGGTCATCTTCATCGTAATCGTATTCGCCGGCAAGGACTTCAAAATTTTCGGAAATAGTTTTTGATAAATCCGAAACCAAAGGGAATGTAACTCCTTTTATTCCACCATAATTTTTCTGAGTATTTAACCACGCATAATGTGAAAATTTTGAATCGACCGAGCAGCCTACAACAACAGTATTCCTTTTTTCAAATTCGCTGAGCTTTTTTTGAAAAGCAAGAATTTCTGTCGGGCAAACAAATGTAAAATCTAAAGGATAAAAGAAAAAAACAACATATTTTTTCCCAATAAACTGAGCAAGCGAAAATTTTTCAACAAATTCACCGCCATTAATTACGGCATCTGCTTCAAATAATGGAGCTCTTTTTCCAACTAAAACTGACATTTTTTTATTTTTTAAATTTCTTAATACAAATTTATACAAAATTGTTTGCAAAAGAACAGATTAAATTAAATTATTCTTGAATTTCGTTTATATCGAACAAAATGATTCTGTCTTTTTCAAAATCATACAAAGTAAGTTTGCGAAGCTCGAAATAATTCACCCAATAAGATTGCAAGGCTCTGCTATATTCCTTTTGCGATCGGTCGGAATCAATTTGTGCATTATTCAATTCCAAAACATCATTCACTTTTCCGATAAGATATCTTTGTTGAGTAATTTCATAACGTTTTTGAGCAACGGTATCTGCTTTTGCAGCAATAAACAATTGATTTTTCTGCATACCAAACTGCATTACATTCAAGAAAATGTTTTGCTCAAAATCTATTCTCTCCTGCTCAACCGAAGTGATTACTAACTCCTGTTTTGATTCAGCCATTTTCATTTTTCCCTTTGCCAATCCCCAATCCATTATTGGGATACTTAATCCTAAAGTTAATTGTTGTTGATCCAGTGGAGTTTTATAGGCATCTTCAAGAGTTGATGCACTTTGAGTTAATCCATAAACTGCATATAATTCAGCATCAAATCTGTTGTTTAATCGTGCAAAATTCATTTCGCTTGCAGCCTGAAGTAAACGTTTTTCAAAATTAAGTCCGGTTGAAGTGTTTTTCTTGGCTTCATCAATAGCTTTTTGAACCGGTATATCAAAATGTAATGTATTTATTGGGGGAATCAGATTAATTTTTTCGTCATCCTTAATTCGTAAAAATGATTTGAATATAAAAATAATATTTTCCAAATTTAATTCGGCTGTTTCAATTGAAGATTTTGCACGTAATAAGTTTAATTCAAGTTGTAATAATTCATTTTCGGCTATCTTTCCGAGGTTAAATCTTCCGAGAGCAATATGATATAAAGTGTCATAATTCGATCTGTTTTTTATTGCAATTTTTTTATCAATCTGAGCTAATAATAAATTAAAAAAATGATTAACGGCAGTAATGGAAACCTGTTCAACATCTTCGAGATATTTACTTTTTGCCTCAAGGTATTTTAAAGGCTCAATTTTTTTATCCCATTTATAAGCATTGTACTTAAAAAGAGGTTGCGAATAGCCTATATTTATAGGTGTTGTCAAGTAAGAAGTTACTGTTGAATCTTTATAATCATCCAAACGACGTAAACCGGATCGGACAAAAAATTCGCCTCCGGTAATTCCTATTTTCTGGTTTAGTGACATAGTTAAAGAAGCTTTTGTAGAATTACTTTCTCTGTACGCAATGCTGCCATCTGGTTGAAAAATAGGATCTATCGATCTGTTAATATCTGGAATTGTCCCATCAAGTCGAAGTGAAGGAAGATAATCTGCTTTAAAAGTTTTAAATTCCCAAAAACTTGAACGAAACCTATGCTTAGCCATTAAAGCATCAGGTGATTGCTTTTTTGCTAATTCAATAACATCCTGCAAACTTAACCATCTTAAATTTTCTTGGGCAGAAACGGAAAAGAATGAAATTATTAAAAGAATAATTAATAGAATTTTAGTATTTTTCATATTACTGTAAACAATTTTAGATTCTATATATGATTTTATTTAATTGCATTTTTCAATTCAAAATTGCAGATTGAAGACTGCCAATTGCCGGCTGAAAATTGTTGGCTTTTTCTAATCATGACGCAATGAAGTAACCGGATCCTGATTTGCAGCTTTTTTTGCCGGCATATATCCAAACAAAATACCTACCGAAGCTGAAACACCAAATGAAATAATAATTGAAAGCGGTGAAATCAGTGTTTTAATATCAGTAAGTTGCATAACTAATTTAGATAAAACCACCCCAAGCACAATTCCAATAATTCCTCCTGTTATACTAATTATTGTTGCTTCCGAAATGAACTGAAATACAATATCTCTTCTGGTTGCACCGGTTGCCATACGAACTCCAATTTCTCTTATTCTTTCCATTACCGAAGCAAGCATAATATTCATAATACCAATCCCTCCAACAATCAACGAAATACTTGCAATTGCACCGAGTACAATATTAAAAATATCTTTAGTTCGTTGTTCTTGTTTTAAAAGTAACTCAGGAACTGTAATTTCAAAATCTGCCACTTCGTTGTGTCTGCGGCTGATCATTTTTTGAAGAATTTTTGTTGTTACGGCAAGATTTTCGCTATCGTCAATTTGAACAACAATTTTATCTAATTGGTTAGAATTATCATCTCCACCACTACTATTAAATGAATATGATGCAAAGCCGCCATAAATTACAAAGCTGCTTCCTGATAAAGCAGAACTATTTATCAGTGAGCGATCTTTATATCTGAGTAAAACTGTTTGAATGGGTGTATAAATATTATTATTATAATCGCTTATGCCAAGATTTGCAGTTGCGTCTGAACTAACATTTCTGTTTTCGAGCACGCCAATAACTTTTAACCAGATATCGCCGCATTTAATATATTTTCCTAAAGGATTTTCCTGCGGAAAAAATTTTGCTTTAATTGATGGACCGATAATGCAAACAGGGTCTCCATTTCGCATTTGGGTTTTATTAAACATATACCCATTTTGAACATTTAAGTTAAATACTTTGAAAAAGTCGGGTGTAACGCCATTTAGTTTTGCCGATCTTCGGATACCGTCTTTAATGATATGAGTTTCGTAAGTAACTTCAGGACTGATTCTCACAACGCTCGGAATAATTTCTTTAATGCTTTGTGCATCTTCAAGAGACAAGCCCGGAGAAAATTTATTTTTTGATGTATTGTTTTGATCTTCATCTTCACCGTTTTTTGAAAGGTCAAGTATTGGAGTAATGGAAATATTGTTAACCCCCACTAATTTAATTTGTTCGAGAATTTCCTGTTGTGCTCCATTTCCTATTGCCATCATCGTAATTACGGCAGCAACACCAAAAATAATTCCAAGAGCCGTAAGAATTGACCGAAATTTATTGGCAAAAACAGCTTCAATGGAAATGCTGAGAATTTGTATATATCGTTCCAATGGTTTAAATTTTTTTGTAAAAATAATATAAATTTGAAATATGTGTTGTTTTTGTAATTAATCAATTATTGAATTTTTTTTTAATTTTGTTCTTTAAAATATATTATCAATTATTTTGTCAGATAATTTTTGATAAAAATATTATTATTAGTAAAATAAAATTACATTTATAAAAAGTTAATGTTTAACTTTTACTAAAAACGATTAATTGAAACAAAAAATACAAGAGAAATACTGGGTAGTCACATTCAATTCCGTAATATACTTTTTATTGGCGTATTATTCAGTTATTTTACTTACAAATATTTTTTCTTTAATACTTGCCAGAATCTATGGTTTCAAAGGGGTGCTTTATTATTTTGGTTTTGTATTAAATATTAATGATGAACAATGGACCGATGATTTAGTTTTTTTTATTTTCTTTTTTGGTATTTCATTTTCACTGTTGATTGGAATAATTTCCGAGAGAATTTATAGAAGGGTAAGAAAATCCTCTAATCATGACAAATTATTTTTTTTCTGGGTATATTTAATTTCATTCACTTATTTTTTTGGCAATGTTATAGTTGGAGTGATTTATTATTTCGGTATCGGAGCCGTTTTTGCCTATTATTCTATTCCCTTTTTTATTAAATTATTTTTTGGAGTACTTGCATTTTTCGCATTAATATTTCTTGGAAGGTATTCGGTAAGAAATGCTATCCTTTCATTTAATTCATATTTTCAGGAAGTTAGAGTGGCAGATATTTTAAAATATTTAAATTTACAAATATTATATCCGGCTTTGATAGGAAATGCCATAATATTATTGGTTAAAATACCTCATCATGCTGAATTTTCTTTTTATGATACATATATTTTTCTTTGTATATTCGTAATTATCTTAACAATTTATGCTGCTCGTAATTTTGGGTTACCTATAAAATTCAAAAGAACCGATGATAGTTTCAGTTTGCAAAAAACGCCACTAATCTTGGTTATTTTAATTATTATTTTAATTAGAATTGTGTTTGCTTTTGGTATTTAGTTCTTAACCGAAAACGCCAATTTCTTCTTTATTCTTGTTCAAAAAGTCAATCATTCATACGGACTGAAGGCTTTCGAATTTCTCAAATGCAACGAAATTATTTTGTGTTTGTCTAATCAATATGATAAAAATTGCAAGATTATTATTCAAATAATATTAAATAAATGAAAAAGCCTATACTTCAAAAAGGATTAATTGCTTCAATTATAATGTCTTTATTTTTGGTAATTTTTCTAACATCAAACCAATCATCAAAACGTGAGAAATATGAAAATTATCTGAACGGACAATTTGAAAACATCGAAGAATTTTCAAAAGAAGATCTAAAAGAAATGCCCAAACCAACTCGCCCTGATTTGGCTGCTATTCAGAATTATTATATGACTTTAGACCCTGAATTGGGGAGAGTTCCTCTCGAAAGGCTTGTTGAGGCCTACCATGAAACAAAATTGCAAAGCAAGCAGGCAAGTTTGAAATCATCTGATCAAATTGAATGGGAAAATATTGATGTTGAAATGGGTGGCCGAACAAGAGCACTAACTTGGGATCAGAACGATCCTTCTCATAAAAAAGTCTGGGCAGGAGGCGTTACGGGAGGTTTATGGTATAATGATGATATTACTAACGATTATTCATCATGGATTCCGGTTAACGATTTTTGGCCAAACCTGGCAATAAGTTGCATTACCTTTGACCCGATTAATTCAAATATTATTTATGTAGGAACCGGTGAAGCACAAACTGCTTTCACAACTTATCGGGAATCAACCGGTGTTGGAATTGGAATTTGGAAATCAATAGACGGTGGAATTTCATGGGATTTACTTCCTTCAACCGAATATTTTAAATATATTACAGATATAAAAGTTAGAAATGAAAATGGTGTAAGTGTTATTTATACCGGTGTTGCTTCAGGTTTTTATCAAGGCATAAATCACCAAAGTATTCCATCAGACGGACTTTACAGATCAAACAATGGAGGAGAAACATTTGAGCAGGTTTTGCCAAATATTAGCGATCTGGATGTTCCTTATACTCCTGCCGATATCGAAATTGCCGCCGATGGCAGAATTTATATCGGTACTATGCCAAATATAGATGATGAAGGCGGAGCAACAATATTAATGTCTGATGTTGGCACTAGCGGAAATTGGACTGTTTTTGAAGATTATAGAATTTTGATTGAGCAAGGTGTCGGCGATTTTTATCTGCCCGGACGTGTAATGCTTGCTCCCGCACCTTCAGACGAAAATATTGTTTATGCTGTCATTGGAGCAGGCTACAATAATGGTTTCAAATATTTTAGAGGAAATTTCATTCTTCGCTCATCAAATAAAGGACAGACATGGATAGAAAAAAATCTTCCAAACAATGATCCCTCATGGGCTTCGCTGTCTTGGCATGCTTTCATTACTTCTGTTGATCCAAACGATGCAAACAGGGTTTATATTGGCGGGCTCGATGTTTATAAATCTAATAATGGCGGCAATTCATGGTATCATGTTTCTGACTGGTCTGCTATGTATTGGGGTGGAGGAGATGATTATGTTCATGCCGACCAACATGCCCAGGTTTATAATTCAAATTCTTCTAACGAGATGATTTTCGGATCAGATGGTGGGGTATTTTATACTTCGAGTGCAACTAATAATTACCCTGTTTTTGAACAAAAAAACCTTAATTATAACACATTGCAGTTTTATACTTGTGCAATGTCGCCTCTTTCAAACGATGATACTTATGTTGGAGGCCTTCAGGATAACGGAACTTTATATTATACAGGTTCTCCAATATCAATCAATGATATGATTGACGGAGGAGATGGCGCTTATTGTTTTATCGACCAGGATCAAGCTGAAATAATGATATCATCGGTTTATTATAATAGTTATACAACATTTGTAAACGGAGAGCCACAAGCAAATGCAGGCCAGTCAAGCGGTATCTTTATTAATCCGGCTGCTTACGATTACGATGATAATATTTTATATGCCAATGCAGTGAATTTCTTTGGCAATTATCAAAACCGTATTTTACGTATTGATGGAATACCTTATTCTCCTGATGAAGATTATCTTTATCTAAATACTGGTATTTCAGTTTATTTTTCTCATGTTCAATATTCTCCTTACTCACCTGAAGGAAAAAGCACATTATTTTTAGGTTCGGTTGCCGGACACTTATTTAAAGTTGAAAATGCGGAATCATCACCAACTGTAACTGATATTGGTAGTGATGAATTCCCAACTGCAAATATTTCTTGTGTTGCAATTGGCGGTTCTGAAGATACACTTCTCGTAACATTCTCAAATTATGGTGTTTCATCGGTTTGGCAGACTTATGATGGAGGAGCAACATGGCTGGAAAAGGAAAGCAATCTGCCTGATATGCCGATTCGTTGGGCAATTTATCATCCTCAAAATTCAATGCAGGCTATGCTTGCTACAGAAATTGGAATTTGGACAACTATTAATCTTAATAGTCCCGAACCTGTTTGGATTCCCTCGGTCGAAGGAATGGCAAATGTGAGAGTTGATATGTTAAAAGTAAGAGATTCAGATAATACTGTTTTAGCCGCCACTCAGGGCAGGGGACTCTTTACTACTGTTTATGAATTGGAATCTCAACAACAATCTCAAACTATTAGTTTGAATTCCGGTTATCAATTTGTTTCATCACATCTGTTACCGGAAAATCCTGATATGGAAGTTGTTGTTGATGAAATCTTAGAAAATGGTTTGGTTTTTGTTAGGGGTTCAGAAGGTACAATGCTTAGTAAAATCGGGCCAACTTGGGTTAACGGTATTGGCGATTGGATAGGAACAGAAGCCTACTTGATTAAATTTGAAGGAGGCGGACAATTTACAATTTCAGGTGATTTGATTCCGGTAGTTACTGAAATAAATTTGTCAGCCGGATTTCAGTTTGTAAGTTATTTGCCTCATGTTGAAATTGATGCCATGGAATCCTTTGCCACAATTATTGGTGATGATTTAATTTTTGTCAGAAATTCAAATGCTTCGATGTTGAGAAAAGTCGGGCCTAATTGGGTTAACGGAATCGGTAATTGTATCCCAAGCGAGGGTTATCTTGTTAAGATGGCTGATGCTGCTGTTTTGATTTACCCAGAAGAAGGTAAATCTGCTGATAAGAAACACCTTTCAACTAAATATTTCAAATTCGACGGAGGAAATGCTGCCGACCCTGTTTATACAATCTATGTTGACGGACTTTCTGTTGGAGACGAAGTTGCGGCTTTTGATGGAGAGAAAATTGTAGGTAGCCTTACAATTACTTCAGACAATATGCTTGAAAACGAATTAGCTGTTTTTAGCACTGTTTGCGGTGGAAAAGGTTATGAATCCGGAAATCTCATCATGTTTAAAATTTATGATCCTCAAATGCAAACGGAAGTCGGATACAGCTTTGAATTTTTATATCTTTATGGAGATGCCTACACAAATCTCAATTATCCCATTGAAGATGGGAAATTCAGTTTGGTAAAAATTTATAAATCTAACACTAACATTGATGAATTAAGCACGAAATTATTTTCAATATATCCTAATCCGGTGATTGATAAAGTCAATATTTCGATTGATGTTGAAAAAATGAGTAATGTTGAAATTTCGATTTTCAGTGCTGAAGGAGTAAAGATTTTCAATGATAAACGGGATAATTTCTCGAGAAAATATCTTGAAATCATTGACTTGTCAAATTTTAGTAGTGGTGTATATTTTGTAACTATTAATAATGATAATAAAAAGGCCACTCAAAAAATAATTCTTCAAAGGCCGTAATTAGGCTCTTTATATATTATTCTCATTTATTATGAGCAATAAACCATTTAAAACGAGAGATATTCTTTATCTCTCGTTTTTACTTTTTATCATTTTGCGTGGAATTTTATATTTCTGTTTATTAGGTGGCATCACTATCTAAATAATTCAATATTCGAAATAAATGGCTAAAGTTTTATTATTGAATCCTTTTAGGATTCTAAGTTCGGCCTCAACTTTATCATATCCTGTGCTACCTCGATTCTCGGAACAAGTTGTACAGAGAGTCATTTATATTTATTCCGCTCTGCGGATTGTGTGAACTAATATTTACATTGAGCCCCTTTCTTTTACACTTCCGATTTTTTAAGTCTTTTTCTATCAAGTTCGTTAAGTAATATTTTTCTTATGCGAACAGATTTTGGTGTAACCTCAACATACTCATCTTTTCCTATGTATTCCATAGCCTCTTCCAAAGAAAACTTTATTGCAGGAGTTATCGACACTTTTTCATCGGAGCCGGCTGCACGAACATTCGACTGTTTTTTAGTCTTTGTAATATTCAATACAAGGTCGTCGTACCTTGTGCTTTCACCTATCACCTGGCCAGCATAAATCTCTTCATTCGGCTTAACGAAAAAATTCCCTCTGTCCTGCAGTTTGTCGATAGAATAAGCAATAGCTGTTCCGGTTTCCATAGCAATTAAAGCACCGTTTCTTTTAGCTTGTATTTCACCCTTCCAAGGTTCATATCCTTTAAACCTATGTGAAATTACGGCTTCACCTTCGGTAACAGTTAAAATGGGGTTTGTAAGCCCTATCAAACCTCTTGCCGGTATTTTGAATTCGAGATTTATTCTGTCGTTTTTAGTTTCAATATTCAAAATGTCTCCCTTGCGTTTGGTAACAATCTCAATTACTTTCCCCGAAAACTCTTCCGAAACATTTACATATAATAGTTCTACCGGTTCATGTTTATATCCATCTATATTTTTAGTAACAACCTTAGGCTGGCCCAATTGGAATTCATATCCCTCTCTTCTCATAGTTTCAACCAAAATAGATAAATGAAGAATCCCTCGACCATAAACCGTTAGTTTATCAGGTGAATTTGTATCTTCAACCCTTAAGGCCAGATTTTTCTCTGTTTCTTTGAATAATCTATCTCTGATATGCCTTGAAGTAACGTATTTTCCTTCTCTACCAAAAAAGGGCGAATTGTTAATTGTGAAAAGCATACTCATTGTAGGCTCGTCAACCGAGATAGGTTTTAATGCCTCGGGTTTTTCAAAATCGGCAATAGTGTCGCCTATATCAAAGTTTTCAAGGCCCATTATGGCAACAATTTCACCTGATTTAACTTCTTTCTTGGTCTTTTCTTTTCCCAATCCCTCAAATCGATAAAGCTCTTTTATTACCGATTTATTTGTCAATCCGTTTCTTTGAACAACAGATACCTGATCACCCATTTTGGCACTTCCTCTGTGTATCCTACCAACTGCAATTCTTCCTGTATATGATGAGTAATCCAACGAACTGATTTGTAATTGTAAAGTTCCCGGATTATATTTTGGCGGATCAAAATACTCAATAATTGTATCTAATAAATATGTAACATCATTAGTGGGCGTTTTCCAATCGGGGCCCATCCATCCAAGTTTTGATGAACCGTAAACAGTTGGAAAACTCAATTGTTCATCGGTAGCATCAAGAGAAAACATCAGTTCAAAAACAAGTTCACTTACTTCTTCCGGATTGCAATTTGGTTTATCAACTTTATTAATTACAACTATGGGTTTCAAATCCAATTCAATTGCTTTTTGTAAAACAAATCGGGTTTGAGGCATAGGCCCCTCGAAAGCATCAACAAGTAAAAGAACTCCGTCAGCCATATTTAATACACGCTCTACCTCTCCTCCAAAATCGGAGTGGCCGGGTGTGTCGATAATATTTATTTTTGTTCCTTTATATCTTACCGATACATTTTTAGATAAAATAGTAATCCCTCTTTCGCGTTCCAAATCATTCGAATCCAGAATCAAATCTTCCACTTCCTGGTTATCTCTGAACAATTTCACCTGATGTAGAATTCTATCAACCATAGTTGTTTTTCCATGATCGACATGTGCAATAATTGCAATATTTCTTATATCCATAAAAATTTCTTAATGCTTTTTAAAATAGCGTGCAAAAATAGTCAATAGTTCTGATTGACAAGAATTATTTTATTTTTGTTTATCAGTCATTTAATTGCCATTGGTATTCAGAAACAATACAAACAAAATAAGAGAGCGACAATAAATGACATCAAAGCGAAATGATTATTAATGACAGCTTAGCGAAATGACAATAAAAATTAAATCTTTAATTTTATTGAAAGATTATTTATTTCCGAATTTAGAAGATTTAGGGTTTTCTTACAAGCATCCAAATCACTTAGAATACTGGATTTTGTATCATTAAAAAAGCCTGTTGGATTACTAAATAATCTTGAATAATAATTAGCCCCCTCTTTCAAATTCTTAACAAAAGTTAATAGATACTTTTCCTGTTTATTCGTCATAGAAACTTTTGTTTCCTCCATTTTACTTTTCAAAAAGTCAATATAAATTCCCAATTCTTTAATAAACATATTTGGGCGATCATTTCTTTTAATAATGTTCGACCGGCTGTAAATATGATCTATGATTTCTTTTAAGCTCATTTTTTTTGAGAAATACGCCATGTTTGGGCCGGGGCAAACCGAAACACCTTCACTTTCTCCATCAGTATCTAAATGATTAGCTAACAAAGCTGACGTGCCTAATCCGACACAAATACATGATTTGTCAACAATCTTTTTCAATTTTGCCAAGTATTCATCAGTAGGTAGTCCTTCTTTTTTTAATTCTTTTAATTTATAACTCTGGTATTGGCGTGAAGCCGTGCAAACACCTTTATCAGAAAACTCTTTGTTCAATGCGGCAAATCTTTTATGGCATAAACTCCCGGGTTTTCCTTTTTCAATTAGAGATAATTTTTCAATGTCTTTAGTGTTACATTTAAGGCTATTGAAAGGAATACCTAAAGGAGAAATATTACTTAAATATAAATCATCTTCTTTGGCGTCACATAATTTATTTATGGTTGAATCGTCAATGCTTGTTGCTTCGGGTACTAAAAGAAAAGGAGTACCCCAGCCTACCGAATCAACATTATAATGGTCAATTAAAAATTGATGTTCCTCGGCCGTACCAACACCACCTTGAGCCGTAATTTTCAATGGCAATGCTGTTTTTGGTATCGGGCGGTTTTTATTGGAAAGTGCCTTTACCAGTATTTCATGAATTTCGTGAATCAGTTCCTTACGATTGTTTTTATATTCGGCTAATATTGGGCCCAGAAGATATCCGTCGGTTGCAAAAGCATGTCCTCCACAATTTAATCCCGATTCAATTCGGTATTCCGAAACCCATAATCCCTTTTTAGCAAGAAATTTGCCTTGTATAAATGCCGATCGATAATCACTGACTTTTAAAACTATTTTCTTTTTTATTTCACCGGCTTCATCGGGGTAAAAATCTTCAAATTTCTCCAAATAACTGTACAATCTGGGATTCATTCCCGCCGAAAGCACTATTGATGAGTTTAGGTTGCTATTGGCAAATCCTCTAAGTGCAGCATGGGCATCATTGAATTCTACGGGTAATTTTTTTCCTTTTATATAGTTATCCTTATCAACTTTAGTCATAATATTTACGTCAATACTACCCATGGATAAGTTATCCTTTACCCAAGACTTAATTTCATTAATATTAAAGAATTTCTCAGTTAATTTTTTGAATTCCTGATTTATGCTTGAATTATCAGGTAACATATTAAAGTATTCTTTAATCTCATTACTTTTTTCAATAGTAGCATTTTTGAATTCTTCAAATTTCTTTTTTGCTAATTTATTTATTAAGTTCAGATATGAGGTAATACGTTTTGCCCTGAAATCTTCAATTTTTTCTGAAATTTCATTATAAGGAATTTCAAATTTCTCACAGTACATTTTTCTAAACTTTTCAAGCAGAATATCATCAACGAGAGAAATCACAGAATCAATGCCATATTGAGAGACCTTTAATGGAGTATCAATAGTAAATCCGATTCCCATGACAGGGATATGGAATGAATGTGTTTTTGCCATTTTTCAATTATTAGTACTGAGTTATTGATAACCAATCAAACATCTTCTTTACAATGAGTGATATATCCGCTTTGCTGTGAGGTGTTTCATGTAATACATTGGTTAAAAAATATTTTTTTTCAAGAAATAAATATTCATAAATATTTTTAGGCAAAGTTACAAAATAATTCTTAGCTATGATTAATAAAAATGTGTATAAAATTTCTATTAATTTTATTAAATGCTCATTTATTAAATTTGTTGTTTCAAAAATAAAAAAGCCTATCGTCTTGATAGGCTTTAGATTTTTTAAAAAGTTTAAGAATAAATATTAAATTACTTTGACATTTACTGCATTTAATCCTTTTTTTCCTTCTTTTAATTCAAATTCTACAGAGTCTCCTTCGGCAATTTTATCAATTAAACCTGAAATGTGTACAAAATAGTCTTCTTTTGAATCTTCGTCTGTAATGAATCCAAATCCCTTAGATTCATTGAAAAATTTTACTGTTCCTTGTTTCATTATTAAATAATTAATTAATGTGGCAAAGTTAAATTTTTATTTTATATGATGGTTTTATGTTGCTAATTTTTATAATAATTTCTAACCATCAGGTATGTAGCCTATTAAGATGTTTCTTTTCTCAACAGTGCAAATATATTCTGTATTATTACGCTTATTTCGTCATAAATTATGTGGTTTTTTGGTTAGATATGTCATATAATAATTTGTAAATCATAGAAAATATTTAAATGAAGGGAAATAATTTATGGCTTTGTTTGTCTTAGCTTGATAAATCAAGAATTATTTCAGATTACAAATTTCAGTACTTTTGCGATAAATAATATATTTGCCGTTTTAGCATAATATGAAAATCACCTTACAAACACATTTAATAAATTATTTCATTCTAATATTTTTGCTTTTAAACATTGGCGAAGCTTTTTGCCAACAAAGCTCAATAATAATACTTAAAAAAGCCGATTTTTGGAAAAACGACAAAAACCTTGGTGAAGATATTGAAAGAATTATCGGAAATGCTGAATTTGAACTCGATAGTGCCAGTCTTTTTTGTGATAGCGCATATTTGAACAAAAAGAAAAACAATATCGATGCCTTCGGACATGTTCACATTAAATCGGGCGATACTCTGGATATTTACAGCGATCTGCTAAACTATGACGGAAATACAAGAATTGCCGAACTTCACAATAATGTTACTTTAATAGATAATCAAACCACTCTCACAACTAATGATTTGATTTATAATCGAAAGTCAAAGGTTGCCAATTATTATTCTGGTGGAAAAATTGTTAATAAAGATAATCAACTGACAAGCCTGATCGGATATTATTTTACAAAACAAAAAGAATTCTTTTTTAAAGATAGCGTTGTTTTAATAAATCCCGATTATGTAATGACTTCCGATAGCCTAATGTATAATACTGTTACTGAAATTGCCTATTTTCAGGGCCCTACAAGTATAACCGGCGAAGACAAATATGTTTATTGTGAAGATGGGTGGTATGATACCAAATCGGGTGTTACTCTTATGAAAATAAAAGTTTTCATTATAAATAAAGAACAAACAATTAAAGCCGATACTGTTTTTTATGACAAAGTATCGGGATTTGGTGAAGCATTTAATAATATTACCATTATCGACACGGTTCAAAACATTGTCGCTAAGGGAAATTATTTAAGATATAATAAAACAAAAGAATTTGCATATCTTACTGATAGTGCACAAGCAATATTAATTGATAAAAACGATTCCCTGTTTTTGCATGCTGATAGTTTGATAGTTACATTTGACAGTCTTCAGTCGACAAAAAAAATGTTTGCCTATTATAAAGCAAAATTTTACAGAAAAAATTTGCAGGGTTTATGCGATTCACTTGTTTATAATTTTGTTGATTCTACTATTAATTTATATAATGATCCGGTGATATGGTCTGAAGAAAATCAATTGACAGCCGACTCAATAAAAATCGCAATTACAAATAAAACGGCTGATTCTTTGACACTTTATAATTCTGCTTTTATTATCTCTCAAAACGATTCTTTGGGTTTTAACCAAATAAAAGGGAAAAACATGATAGGGTTTTTCAAAGATAATGAGTTGAGAAAAATATTCGTATCAGGAAATGCCGAAACTATTTATTATGTAATTGATGATGGTGAAAATAAAGAAAGAGAATTGATTGGAATTAATAAATCGATTTCAAACTATATGATTATTTATTTAATTGATAATAAAGTTAAAGACATATTATATTTAGAAAAACCCGATAAAACATTATTTCCTGAAGACGACCTGCCGGCAGAAGATAAAATTTTGAAAGGTTTTAGGTGGTTAGATGAATTTAGGCCAAAAAATAAATCGGAAATTTTTAAGTGGAAAAATGATTAGATATTATCAAATTATATCGTAATAAGAAAACATTTTAAAACACCGAAAAACGAACATATTTTTTTGGATTAAGACGTATATCCTCAAGAAGTTTATTCAAATCGGATGAGGATTTTTGCAATTCAATGTAAAGGCTGTCGTTGTGAAGCAGTAAACCTAAAGTTCCTTCACCTTTATTTATTTTATCAAGAATTTTAGATAATGTTTCAATAGATTTATTTGCGTTTAAAAACGTTTTGGGAATTTCAGATTTAGCTAAAGTATCACTTAATGTGGAAAAGTTTGCTAAAATATTGCTTATATTTTTATTGTTCTCTTTTAAGTTTTTTGTTATATCATCAACATTATTAATTATTGATGATAATCTGGTTCTTTCTGTAATTACCAATGTATCTATGTTATAGGTAGTATTTTGAAGTGAAAACAGAGTGTTTTTTATACTTTCAAAACTATTTTCGAGATTTTCGCGTGCATTTTCATTAAAAATTGCTTGAATAACGGTTACAACCGAATCAATTGATCCCATAAGATCTTCTGCTTTTGTCTTAAGTGGCTGAACTTGTGCATTTACTTCTTCTTTTAGGCTGGCTTCAACTTTTGCACCCAAAGTATCACCGCTTTGTGCAAGTATTTTCGAGCTCCCTATTTGAAGATCAATAGCTTTTGATCCCATTAGATCTGAACTGTAAATTCTTGCTATTGAATTTTTTGGAATGGGAAAATCATTACTTATTACTAAAATTACAATAATATTTCCTGAATTATCGGGAGCAAAATACAAATCTTTTACTTGTCCAACTTTTAAACCATTTATAACAATAGGATTAGATTTTATTAAGCCATTAACAGCATCATATTCAACATAAAATTCTCTTTGTTTTTCGAAGATATCGCTACCTTTTAAAAAATTAAAGCCCCAAATAAAAAGGCCAATTGTGATAATGAATATGATTCCGACTATTAGTTCACGAGATATTTTCAAAACAAATTTTTTTATATGTTTTTACAAAGTTAATTTATTTTTTTATAAGTTCAATTGCATTTTTTGTTGAAATTCTTTCATCATTTTTAAAAGCAACAACAAATGCATCTTTAAATCCTTTTTTTCTCATTTCCGATTGCAGTTTTTCAGCTTCTTCAATACTTGACACATTGCCCACCGTGTATTTATATAATCCATTATGCATATAGTTTTTTACATCTTTCAAATCAGAAAATTTTTTAGAATCTAAAGGTTTTTTTCTTTTATAAGAGGCAAATTGCACCCTGAATCTAATATCATCGGTTTTTTCAGTCTTAATAACATTATTTGCCAAAAGGTTTTTATTTTCTTTTTCAAATTCAATTTTATATTCTTTAAAAGCTCTGTAAATAGCAGAAGCAATGTATGTTTGACCATCTTTCGACATTAAAAATTTTTCGTTTCCGGCATGGCTTAGGTATCCTGTTTCTATTAAAATTCCGGGCATTGTGGTTTTATAAAGAACCCAAAAGCCTGCTTGTAGAACACCTCTGTCTTTCAATCCGACTCTGGTTTTAAATTGTTTTTGAACTTTTTGTGCAAGATTAAGACTTTGATCTAAATAAGCATTTTGATAAAGTGAAAAAATAACATTTGCTTCAGGTGAGTTAGGATCAAAACCCTCATATTGTGCATTATAATCATCTTCATACAAAATTGAAGCATTTTCCTTTTTTGCAACCGCAAGATTTGCCTCGCTTTTGTGTAAACCCATCACATAAGTTTCTGCGCCGTGAACTTTATGTGAGTTAAGAGAATTACAATGGATAGAAATAAAAAAATCGGCTTTTGCATCATTTGCTATTTGAGCACGTTTGTGAAGCTCGACGAACTTATCTGTTTTGCGGGTGTAAATTATCTCGACATCTTTCAAGTTTTTCTTAATGTATTCACCGGTTTTTAAGGCAATTGCAAGTGCAATGGTTTTTTCTTTACAATGTGCTCCCAAAGCTCCAGGGTCGTAACCGCCATGACCGGCATCGATGACAAGTTTTGTGATTTTATTCTTTTTTTGAGGAAAAACCATCAAAGGCAAAATCAATATTAAACAAAGGATATTAAAATTAAAGTTGTATGGTTTCAATAAATAATTTTTTAATTAGTTTTGACGTTTAATCATGTTTATAAAAATTCAAAGATATAAAAAATGGTAATCATTGACGAATTTAAAAATAATATTAAATTTGTACTATGGAAGCAAATATTCAAAATATAAAGATTGAATTAATACAGTGGTTAACAACTATTGATGATTGGTCGTTGATTCAAAAAGTTCTTGATTTACGTATTAATCAAACAAAAGATTGGTGGGAAACAATATCTGATATTGAAAAAAAATCAATTGAACAAGGTATTTCAGATGCAGATAATGGAAAATTAAATTCACATTCCGAAGCTCGAAAAATGTATGAAAAGTGGTTATAAAATTAAGTGGACAGATAATGCTTTAACCGAATTAGAAAAAATTTATCAGTATTTGGAAGAAAATTGGACATCAGAAGAATTAAATAAATTATCTCTTGAAATTGAACGGACCGTAAACTTGATTTCAAATTATCCAAACATATTTCCTGTATCTGAGAGAAAAAATATTAGAAAAGTAATTGTTAAAAGATTTAACACGCTGTATTATAGGGAAAAAGGTCAAACAATTGAGATACTATCATTCTTTTCAAATAGACAAAGTCCTGAAAAAAGATTATTATAACCCTGTACAAATAGCTGTATATTTTTCAAATATTGAAAGTAATAGTATTGATTTGAATTCGTTTATGAATTATGAACAAATTAAAGATAATCTTAGCGTTTTCTTGAAATACTAACTACAAAAAAAATTAATTAAATAAAAAAAGGTAATCATTGTCGAAATCAAAAGCAATATTTATTTTTAAGACTATAATTATATTTGTTTGGATATTTAGTTCGGTAGAACTGTTTTCGCAAGATACTATACCACATTTCATTAATGACACTTTAATTGCAATTAACGACACAATTACAAACGATACCATTATCGAGCAAAAAAAAGAAAAAGCCCTAAAAGCTAAGGTTGATTATCATGCAAACGATTCTATTCGACTCGATGCGAAAAATCAAAAAGTGTTTTTGTTTGGTGGTGCGGAAATTTCTTATCAAAACATTAATTTGAAGGCCGCTTATATTGAAATAAATTTTAAAACAAATACAGTTTTTGCAAAAGGAGTTCCCGACTCAACCGGAAAAGTTCAGGGAATGCCTGTTTTTTCTGAGGGTGGGCAGGAATTTGATGCTGAAACAATGAAATATAATTTTGACACAAAAAAAGGCCTGATAAAACATGTAGTAACTCACGAAGGCGAGGGTTATATTCATGGTGAAAAAATAAAAAAACTTGAGGACGGGAATATAAATATCAGTTCGGGAAGTTACACAACTTGCGATAATAAGGATCATCCTCACTACGAATTTCGATATAAAAAATCAAAAGTTATACCAAACGATAAAATTATTACAGGGCCGGCATATCTTGTTATTGCCGATGTTCCGACTCCTTTGTTTATTCCTTTTGGAATGTTTCCAAATAAAAAAGGACAACGATCGGGAATTATAATTCCTTCTTACGGAGAATCAGCTAATCGGGGATTTTTCTTTGAAGGCGGTGGGTATTATTGGGCCATAAACGACTATTTGGATTTTAAATTAACAGGCGATATTTATACACGAGGCAGTTGGGCAATAAAGCCTTTGTTTCGCTATTCAAAAAGATATAAATATAAAGGATCTTTTAATTTTAATTATGGAATCACGGTTTTAGGAGATAAAGGTTCTCCCGATTATAGCAAAAACCGTGATTTTGCAATACGATGGTCGCACCAACAAGATCCCAAAGCCCGGCCAAGTAGTACTTTTTCGGCGAACGTAAATATTGTCAGTAAGAAGTATAATAAATTTAACCCGACCTCAACTGAGCAATATCTTACAAATACATTCCAATCGAGTATTGCTTATCAGAAAAACTGGAATCAAAAATATTTTTTAACCGTTGATTTAAGTCATTCGCAAAACACAATTGATGAAACGGTTACAATGAACTTGCCTCAGATTTCGTTTTCGGTAAACAGGTTTAACCCATTCAGAAAAAAAGAAAAAGTAGGAGAAGAAAAATGGTATGACAAGATTAGTGTAAATTATTCAATGAATGCAAAAAACTATATTTCCACATATGATTCATTGCTTTTTAAACCCGAAATGTATTCTGATATGCAAAACGGTATCAAGCATAATGTTTCAGTCAGCAGCCCATTAAAAATTTTGAAATATTTTAATATGACTAATTCGATAACTCTTACTGATCGAATGTATTTTGATAAACTTGATAAATACTGGGTTAATGATTCAATATTTACCGAAACTGATACAACTATCGGTTATGTTAAAACGGATACACTTCCCGGGTTTAATAATGAATATGATTTTAGTTTTTCTTCCTCCGTAAGTACAAGGATTTATGGAATGGTTGGTTTTAAAAAAGGCCCGATCAAAGCTATTCGTCATGTTATTTCTCCTTCAATTTCTTTTTCGTTTAGGCCAGATTTTGGGGCAGCCGGATGGGGTTATTATAAATATCACTACAATAATGCTGCACATACCGATAGCACCCAATATTCTATCCATGAACGTTTTATTTTTGGGGGCGCACCACGAGGGAAGTCTGGAAGCATTAGTTTTGGAATATCAAATAATTTGGAGATTAAAGTCCGTTCACGAAAAGACACAATAACAGGGTATAAAAAAATAAAATTGATAGAAAACTTTTCAATATCTACTGCATATAATCTTGCAGCCGATTCATTGAAATGGTCAAAAGTCAGTATGCGTGGAAATACAACCTTGTTTAAGAATATAAATATTACATACTCAAGCTCTTGGGACCCTTATGTTTTAGATTCATCGGGAACAAGAAATCTTAATAAATTTGAGTGGGATGTTAATCATAGATTGCTTCGATTGGATAATACTTCCTGGACTACCGGTTTATCGTGGAGCTTAAATTCAAAAAAAACTGATAAGAAAAAAGTATCAAAGAAAGGCGATGAGCAAGAGTTAAAGGAGATAAATGAAAACCCTGATGAATATGTCGATTGGAGTATTCCATGGAAATTAAATATAAGATATACCTTAAATTATGGCAATAATCTTGATTATATTAATAATAAAAAAACAAATAACAAATCATTAATTCAAACTATGAGCGTAAACGGAGAAATAAATGTTACGCCAAAATGGAGAATAGGTTTTAATTCAGGTTATAACTTTCAGGAAGCAAAGGTGACGACAACTTCTATAAATATTTACCGTGACCTTCATTGCTGGGAAATGCGTTTCTCGTGGATACCAATGGGATTCAGGAAAAGTTGGAACTTTTCAATCAATGTTAAGTCTTCAATATTACAAGACTTGAAACTGTCGAAAAAGAAAGATTTTAGGGATTATTATTAGAGAAATATAGTACTTAAAGTGCGCTAAAGTTAAGAGTGCCTAAAGTTTTTTTCAATTCCATGAACATATAACTTGTTGCATTTTAGGCACTCTTAACTCAAGGCACTAATTAAATCTCAATATTTACTCCCGTATTTGATTCAATTGCTTTATCGTAGATTAATTTAGCGGTGGCAACATCCTGGATGGCAAGTCCGTTAGATTTGAAAATTGTAATTTCTTCATCATTTAACCTTGACTCAACTTTTCCAATAATTACATCCCCCAATTCGCCATAAAAATGAGATTCGTCAATAACACCTTCTTTAACAGGAAGAATAATATCTCCGGCTTCGCTAAAACAAGCTTCTTTTGAATCGCCAATAAAGCGAGATCGCATAATTATTTCCGAATCCAACTCACGTGCATTTGGTGTGTGGCTTCCAATTCCGTTAATATGTGTGCCTTTTTTAACTTTCTTCCCATCAAAAATTGGAGTGGCCGATGATGTTGCGGTACAAATAATATCAGCTACCAAAACCTCGTCAGGATTTTTAGCTTTAACAATTTCAAGATTTAATTTTTTACTCATCTCCTTAATGAAAGCATCGGCCGATTCATCAGAAATATCATAAACTATTGCTTTTGAAAGCTCACGTGCGATTGCAACTGCCCATAATTGCATTTGAGCCTGAACACCTGTTCCAAAAATTCCGGCAACCTGATTTTTATCTTTACGTGCAAGATATTTAGTTGCAACTCCACTGACCGCACCTGTACGAACAGCAGTTAAATAACCTCCGTCCATAATGCAATTAACATCACCGGTTTCGGGGTCTTGCAATAAAACCTTTCCAATAACAACAGGCATATTGAATTTCTTAGGGTTATTTTTATAAACCGTTACAACCTTGCAGGCTAATGCTTTCATTTCTTTAAGATAGGCAGGCATATAAAGCGAAAGTCCGTCTGGTGGAGTAATTGGAGTTCTAAGCGGTAGAACGGCAGTTCCATTGGCAAGTTCTTTGAATGCTTTTTCAACAACATCCATGCAGTCCTTCATATCAAGGACCGATATTACATTTTCTCTATTTAAAATTAAAGTCATGATATTATTTTTTTATTTTTAATTTATTTTTAGAATACAAACTTACATAAAATTTTTTAATTATACACAGACGCATAAAAATCAAAGGCCGCTGCTTTACGTTAGTATTATACGAGCTCAAAGCTCAATCAATTAATGTATAACATAAATTAATAAACTATGAAAGTCAGCGGCCTTGATGTACACAAAGATACTATTTTTTGTGGTATCTACGATGGAAAAAAACAAAGTAATGTTTTAGAATTTCCCACCCTCACAGAAGATATTCGTAACATGGGTATTATGCTTCAGAAAGAAGGAATTAAAAAAGTTTCCATGGAGAGCACAAGCATCTATTGAATACCTATTTGTAATATTTTGGAGGAAATGGGATTTGAATTAATGCTGGTTAATCCTTACTTAATCAAGCAAATGTTAGGCAGAAAAAGTGATGTAAAAGATGCTCAATGGATTGCAACACTTCTTCATAAAGGCCTTTTACGAGGCAGTTTAATACCTGATCAACAAATCAGGGAATTGCGGAGTTACAGCCGAAAGTATGTAAAATTACAGGAAATGATCACCTGTAGCTTCCAGGATATGGAACGTATTTTGGAAATGTGTAACATACATATCACTTCATTAATAAGTAAGAATAATAGCGTAAGTATTCAGAAAGTGATTCAAGGCATAATTCAGGGAAATGACAGCCCTGAAGAGTTGGTATGTTTTATTCATGGCCGAATTATCAATTCAAAGAAAGAAAAGGTACGAAAGGCACTCCAAGGGTTTATTTCAGAACATCATCGATTCAATTTGGAACTTGTATGGCAGCAATACGAGCTATACCAAAAACAATTGATAAGTATTGAAGAAAAGATGAAGTGTATATGCCAGGGACATTATTCTCAGGAAATGGAATTACTGTAAACTATTCATGGTATTAAAGCTCAATCGGCTATGCAAATTATTGCGGAAACAGGTGGTAATATGAATGCTTTTGAAAATAGTGGAAAACTTACCGGATGGGCAGGATTGCGTCCAAAAAATGATGAAAGTGCCGGTAAGTATAAAAGCACCTCAATAACCAAAGGCAATAAATATTTAAGAAGAATACTGGTGCAATGTGGATGGGCAGCTTCAAGAACAAAAGGATCCTATTATAAGAACAAGTTTGACCAACTATGTATTCGAAAATCAAGAAAGAAAGCCCTTATTGCCATTGCCAGAAAGTTGCTAACAGTAATATGGAGCATATTGAATGAAAAAAAACCATACAACCCTAATATGCTACCTGTTTTAAACCCTGAGAAAATTAAAGGTAAGATGAAATACCATGCTAAAGAAATTGAAAAACTTGAAGCATTGGGATATTCATTATCGTAAAGGTCGGGTATATTTGTGGTGGCTCTGTGCATCGTTTTGATGAACAACCCCGTCTTCAAACAGACCAATATATTTTAAGCACACAGACATAAGTTAATGCCAGTTGAGAAACCGGCCAAACTTGCAGAGGAAATTCGTTCACTAAAACGCCTAAAAGGGACAAGATATATTTAAAAGGATTTATAGAGGAAATATACAAAACTATATTTTGGCAGCAATAGAAAAATGCTGCCGAAATTTGGGGTAGAAATATCTCTAAGATTTAGATGAATAATAAAATTCTTGAGCGTTTTAAAATTTCAAAGTCTCGATTTTAATTTTACAAATCATTTTCTTAATACAACTTAAACGCCAGTTGGCGATTACTTCTTGTTTTGCTTATATTCCTTTATTCAAGACACTTGGGCAATATACAAAGGAATCCTAAACATTTATCATAATTGAGTTCATAATTCATAAATGAATTTAGGTCAATGCTGTTTCCCTCAATATTTGAAGAATAAACTGCAGATGCTTTTGTAAGGTAATCAAACCCACCATTGCTTTCTGAAAAATCGTATTCATTAATCAAATTTGGAATCGTATTTCCAATATTTTTTACGCACTTATCAAAATATTTTTTGTCTGTAATTCTCATTTAAACATTTAGTTATTGTTTTTCAAAGATAAGAATTTTAATGGTTTAGTTGTGAAAAATAAATATTAGGAAAGAATGCAGACAGTGCCTGACTTTGAGTCGGGCCCTAATTTAAACACCGGTTTACTGATTTTTAATCGTCTGAGAATTCTTTAAGAATTTTTCTGTAGCTGGAAAAAACATTTGCTCTTGAAATAAATCCAAGATATTTTCCATCTTGCACAACTGCAAGATTATATTTCCCCGAATGTTGAAATTTTTTAGCCACCTGATCCATTGATTCATCGGGATGTACAATTGAAGAAGGAACTATCATAAGATTTCGGACATAAGTAATATTGTATAATTCGGGACTAAACATAATATTTCGAATATCGTCAAGACGCATAATTCCGAAAAAATTATTTTCTTTATCAATAACAGGATAAATGTTTCTTTTTGAGTTGGAAATAACTTTCACAAGGTCACCAAGTGTAGCTTCCGGTGAAATTGAGGCAAAATCTTTTTCAATAAACTTATTTACTTTCATCAACGACAAAACTGCTTTGTCTTTATGATGAGTAATCAACTCGCCGCGTTTTGCCAATTGATGTGTATAAACCGAATTGCTGACAAACAATTTTATTGTTGCATAAGAAATTGTTGAGGTAATCATTAAAGGAACAAAAAGTTTGTATCCGCCTGTGATTTCGGCGATAAGGAAAATTGCCGTTAAAGGGGCATGCAAAACACCCGCAATCAGTCCTCCCATCCCGACCAGGGCAAAATTGCCCGTTGAAATTTCTCCAAAATTCAGATGATTGACCAAGCTTGCATACAAAAGTCCCGTAAAAGCACCCATAAAAAGTGTTGGAGCGAAAATCCCCCCAACTCCACCGGCTCCGAAAGTTATGGATGTAGCTATAACTTTGAAAAATATTATCAAAAACAAAAGAAGAAAGATGATATAAATATTATCCTTAAATGAATAAAAAATACTATTGTTAAATAAAGGATCAAAATTGCCATGTAAGGTGGAGTTTATTGCCTCATAACCTTCACCGTAGAGCGCCGGAAAGAAAAATATTAATATTCCGAGACATAGGCCTCCGAAAATTACTTTTGAATACCACATTTTAATTTTAAAAAAATTAAATTCGATAAACATATACATTTTTGTAAAATAAACCGAAACTAATCCGGCAAGAATTCCTAAAAAAATAAAATATGGTGAATCAGCCAGTTGAAACCCTTCAGTAATTTCATAAGGATATAAAACAGCTTGCCCAAGAAAGAAATACGAAGTTAAAACAGCGGTAGCTGAGGCAATTAACAAAGGAATAATCGAAGCCGTTGTTAAATCAATCATAATTACTTCAACGGCAAAAACTACTGCCGCAATAGGAGACTTAAAAATGGCGGCCATAGCAGCGGCACTTGCAAGCCCCAACAATAAAGTAATTTGTTTGTAGCTGAGGCGAAACATTTGTCCGATATTTGAACCTATGGCAGCTCCTGTGGAAACTGTTGGGCCTTCAAGCCCTACCGACCCACCAAATCCTACGGTCAGGGTACTTGTGATTATTGACGAAAAAATATTGTGGCGTTTAATAATTCCATGAGTTTTCGATATCGCAAACAAAACACTTGGAATACCATGGCCAACATGCTGACGAATAATAAATTTAACATAAATAACTGTAATTAAAATACCGATTGCAGGATAAGCGAAATATAAATAATTATGATAATCGGCAGCAAAACTACTTGTGAGTAATTCTTTTATTAGGTGAACTGAATTTTTAATAATTACTGCTCCTAAGCCGGCAAGAATTCCGATCACGACACTAAGAATCATGATAAAATTCTTGATGCTAATATGCTTGACCCTCCACAGTAAAAATCGTCCTAATAAACTCTGTTTTTTCATCTAAGTAAGTGTGTTTATAACAAATTTAAATATTCTTTAATCAAATTTGATATATTTTGTTGTAATAAAAAAAATAATGCCTATCCATAAGGTTCTTCTATATATTTTATTAAACCGTTAAAACGATTAATCATTTTGTATTTCATTAGCAACTCACGACTTAAGTCTTGGGTTGCTTAGTGTATGTGGTTTTGAAAACCTTTTGAATGGTTTATTAATAACATTATTGTTAAACACTAATTAATTTTAATTGGCGAAAATAATTAATTTTGTCTCTTAGATGGAAGCTGTTGATGTTTTTATTCAGAAAACCAAAAAATAAACTTATCTCACGTAGATTTTGCAGATTTTCGCTGATGGTTTTTCTGCGTTTATCTGCGAGAAACAAATTATAAACAAATGAAAATAATCTCTTACAATGTAAACGGAATTCGGGCAGCCATACAAAAAGGCTTAATTGATTGGATTAAAGTTGTTGACCCCGATATTATTTGTATTCAAGAAACTAAGGCACAACTTCATCAAATACCGATTATTGATTTTGAAGAAGCCGGATATAGGGGATATTGGTTTTCGGCACAGAAAAAAGGATATAGCGGAGTCGGTATTTTGACAAAGAAAAAACCCGACAATATTGTTTATGGCATGAATATCGAAAAATATGATTTCGAAGGCAGATTTATCAGGCTTGATTATGGCGAAATTTCTTTTGTAAGCGTTTACCATCCGTCCGGTTCAAGTGGAGATTTACGCCAGGCTTTTAAAATGCAATGGTTAGATGATTTTCAAAATTATATTAATGATTTGAAAAAAACACGGCCAAATCTTATTCTTTCTGGTGATTATAATATTTGTCACGAAGCTATCGATATTCACGATCCGATTAGAAATGCAAAAAGTTCCGGGTTTTTACCCGAAGAACGCAATTGGATGACAGGATTTTTAAATAGCGGATTTATTGACACTTTCAGGCACCTTAATAAAGAACCCGATAATTACTCTTGGTGGAGTTACCGAGCAAATGCGCGTGCAAGGAATCTCGGCTGGCGTATTGATTACCACATGATTTCAAATTCCTTGGAAGATAAACTGAAAAGAGCTTTAATTCTTCCCGATGCAAAGCATTCCGATCATTGTCCGGTAGTAGTGGAAATGGATTTGTAGTTTTTAATAAATTTGTTTTTATTATCTTATCCTATTTATTATATTTGCCGCTTGCTTAAATTGAGCGATCTAATTGTTTAAATATATTTAAAATATAATGATATTTAATATTGAATTTTTAAACTGTGTTTTAATTATAATTTCAGCAATAATATTTGTTATTTTTGTTTATGCAGCAGTGGTTTCTATTGTGGAAAAAGAATATCTTGCATCAGGCCGTTTTTTTTTAATTTCATTTCTTTTATCTCTCTTTTTTCTATTAATAGCATATTTTGGCTTTTCCCAAAAAGAATATTTTGTATCGGCATTTCTACTTTTATTGCTTTTAGCATTAATTGTAATTTTTATTCCTTTTGGAAATAAAAAGCAAGAAGATAATGAATTACCTGCAGGAAAAATTGATGAACGAGACATAATGTTTTCAAGAATTATTTTGCAGGAAAACACAGAAAATTATAAAGACTATTACAAAAAAAGGCCTGAAAAAAAAGATGGTGATGATTTTATCAGAAGTTTACCGGGATTATGTTCTCCGAAATCAGCCTTATTTAATCCCTTTTCTTATTATGCCGCAGATTCAAACTTTTTTGCTATCGAATATTTGAGAAATGCAGTTGACGGGGAAATTTCAAAAACAAAAACAGTAGCCGATCCTGCTGAGCTCACAACTTTTATTAAAAATTGGGCAAAAAAACTCGGAGCGTTAAACACAGGGATTTGCGAATTAAAACCTTATCATTTATATAGTTATAGGGGTAGGAAAGATAATTATAGTGAAAAGGTAATTCACAAACATAAACTGGCCATTGCATTTACACTTGAGATGGATAAAGACTACACATCCTGTTCACCTGCAGGCCCAACCGTAATGGAATCCGCACAGCAATATTTTGCAAGTGGTTCAATAGCCATCAGACTTGCCGAATTTATCAGAAAATTAGGTTATCCGGCAAAAGCACATATTGATGGAAATTATGAAGTAATTTGTCCATTGGTCGCTCAAGATGCCGGATTGGGCGAAATAGGCCGACTTGGTTTATTAATGACACCAAATCTTGGCCCAAGAGTTAGAGTAGCTGTGGTTACAACTGATTTGCCTTTAATATGTGATAAAAGAAAATATAACTCTTCGGTAGTTGAATTTTGCAAAATTTGCAAGAAATGTATTAATATTTGCCCAACAAATGCAATTCAAAAAGATGATAGAAAAATGATTAATGGTGTTAAAAGATGGCAAATTAATCAAGAAAAATGCTTTGAATTTTGGTGCAAAACAGGTACTGATTGCGGTAGATGTTTTAGTGTTTGCCCCTACTCTCATCCTGATAATTTTTTACATAATTTTGTTAGAATTGGTATTCGCAATTCTTCTATCTTTAGAAGGATAGCATTATTTTTAGACGATTTTTTCTATGGACGAAAACCGGCATCTGCTAAAGTTCCAAAATGGATAAATATTAAATGGAAATTTGTAAAATAGCTTTTTAATAAGACTCTAATTAGAAAAAAAAAATAAAATTTGAAATTACAATTAAAAATATTTACTTTTATCGAATAATTAAAAGCAAATAAATGAAGAAATTCTTTTTTGTTATAATATTGGTTCTTTGTGGATATTCACTATTGTTTTCCCAAGGCCGAATATATTCGCGAATTTTGCATTCATTGAGCGATAATGAAACCTTTATTTATCTTAATAAACAAAGTTTAATAGTTGATGATTCTCAGGTAAATTCCATTTTTTTTACAGAAAAAAACACTCCTTCCGGCCTACAACAATTCGCAATTTTAAATGGAGAAATTTTTGGGCCATACGACAATATATTCTTTAGTAAGGAAGAAGTTTTTATAAATGATAGTACTTATAATTATAATTTTATTCAAAATGGTGAAACCTTCATAAATATTAACGGCGAAATTTATGGGCCTTACAATTCTATAGAAATAAAAATTACGTTTTTTGAAAATGGAAAATTCTATTATAATTATCAAAAAAACTTTCTTTGGTATTCAAATTTTGATGGAGAAGAGTACGGGCCATTTCCGGAGTCTCCAATTTTCTCGCAAAATGCAGAATACTATTATTCATATGATCGTTATGGAATTAATTTCATTAATATTAACGGTGAAGAATATGGCCCCTTCGATAATTTTTCCGACTTTACTGTTAATGAAAATGGAAGTTTTTATTTTAAATTTTCTAAAGAAAACATTTCATACACAAATATTAACGGTGAAGAATATGGCCCATTTGAAAATGTTAACAATATTGTAGTTATTGACCGTATAAATTTTGGTTTTGAAATTAAACAAGGTAACAACTGGTTTGTTAATGTTAGAGGAAAGGTTTTTGGACCTTTCGAAAAAGTTAACAGACTAACAATTAATCCTAATGGTGATTATTATTTCAATCTTCAACAAAAAGGTAAAGAATTTACTAAAATTAATAATTTGATTTTCGGCCCTTACGAAAATATCAGCAAACAAATGTTAAACGATAGCGGATACTATTGTTTTATTTATACTAAGCAAAGACAAAACTATATTGTAATTAATGGAAATGAATTTGGCCCCTACTTGAATATTAATGATTTAAGGGTGAAAAACTCCGAAAAATATCGATATAGCTATATGCAAGATGATTATTTTTATGCTAATATATGCGGAGAGATTCTTGGCCCATTTGAGCAAATTAACAATATTTCTATGAATGACGATGGTGATTATAGAATTTATTTTAAGCAAAACGATAAGTTTTATGCTATTATCTCACAGATAGTTTTTGGCCCTTTTGATAAAAGTTTTTCTTCTTTCAAAATTTCACCTGAAAATCATAAAGATTTTTGTTTTAAATATAACGAAGGTGTTAATATTAGTGGAAAAGAGTATTTGTCGAATCCGAATGTTTTTTGGAGTAACAACTGCCGGCATTTTTTCAGCTACGATAACTTCAGCCTTGATTTGATAATTGACGGAATTTTTTACTATAATTCAGGAGGTTTTAGGTATGTTTTTGTGCCTAAACAAAATAGTGTTAAATGGATAGCCCTTTACGGACGAGATATTTTATTAAATGTTTGTGATTTCCAATAACTTTTTCATGTAAATTCGTTAGAAACCCTCTGGTCATTCGGGGGATCACCCAAAACCCACGACCTAAGTCATGGGTTAAATAAAACAAGAAACAATAAACCGTTTTAAGGGTTTTATAAAATAATTATTGAGACCTTATTTCAATCCAACAACTTTTGGCCCTTGTTTGAAAACAATATCAACCGGTATATTTGCATCTTTCAATCTATCAAGATCGGCTTGTAATTGAGGCATTATAACACCATCTTTTTTAACCCAATCATAAGCTGCATTATAATCACCATCACCCTGAATATGAAGGATGTTTTGCATCAGGCTGACCATTGCTTCCTTCATTTTCTCAAAATTAACAGTGTAAGTTCCATCCTCATTTCGGGTAAATGCTTCTTTTTCCTGAAAATAATTAAATCGCATCATATTTGCTTTCCCATGCGAACTTGCAGCACCAAAACGACTTGAACGAAAAATCCCTGCAAAGAAAGTTACAAAATTATCCATAATTTCACCTTCGGTCAATTCACCGGCTTCATATAATTTGCTTACCAAATAAAGTCCCATAATGTCGGCCTTGCCCTCTTCGATTGCCGAATATTGCTCTTTTAAAGCTCCACGAACAGTTCCTTTTCCGTCGAGAGTGTTTTTAATACCCATTGCATGGCCAACTTCATGAAACATCGTATTTTCAAAAAATGCATTAAAAGTGATATATTTCCTTTGTGAAGTGTCGATTAAAAGTTCTGAAATTGGAATAAGAATTTTATCGAATTTTGCTTTCATAGCATTTTTTAATTGTAATTTTCGCGAACCTATTTTCAGGTGAACCTCTTCATCGTTTGGTAGATTTATAGCAATTGTTTTACTTCCGGCGTTACAATCACCGGCGTAATAAATTACATCATAAGCATTCATATCGGCTTTTGAGCCCGGGACTTCTTTTTTATAATCATTTTCGATGGGTAATCCTGCTTGCAAACCAGGTAGAAGTGCTGCAAATTTTTCAAGTTTTTTACTCCACTCAATATCTTTAAGAAGAATGAATGATTCGTTAGCTGCCTTATAACCAAAGAGTGCATCTTCGTAATTTTCAATTGGCCCGACAACAAAATCAACATTTGAAGTTCTCATATCCATCCATGCAAAATCACTTTCCTGATATTTATCGGTAAGTAATGCTTCGGCACGCATATTCAAATATTTTTTAAATCCGGGGTCTTCAGCAAGTAGGGCAGCTTGTTTCATAAGCTCAGCAGCTCGCTGTACTTCGGTGGCATAAGCATCATGATACCAAACAACCTTTAACGAATCATTGTCTTTTCGCCTGATCAAAGTATAAAGGCTGGTTTTGTCAGGATTATCAAAAGCTTCAAATTCTTCCTTCGACATATTTGTAGGATAAAAATTTGCACCTGCTGGTTTTATTCCTATGCTTGCAATAAAAGGCTTATTATTATTCAGCCTATCCCATGGTCCGTAATTTATAATTGCAAAGTCTTCTGTTGCTTTATCGGGAATACGCTTTAAAAAATCATCTTTATTTCCTATTGCCTGTTGCCAGAAAATATCGTTCATAATTTCAGCTACTTCAAATAAAATTGGCAAGATTTGTTTTTCTTTTTCCGAAAGATGACTTATATCGGCAGTTAATGTAAACGGTGCATAAGTTTTCAACCTTGCTTTTACAGCCGCTTCAGAAATAGGTGATAACGGCATTCCCTGTGGAATTATTCCTACTCGATTTTCTTCTTGTTGTTCTGCTGTTGTTTCACAACCCGAAAATAACACAATAATCGCCAAAACAATGATTGACGAACCTACTTTTTTAATCATAGTTATATTTTTTAAAGGTTTAATATTAAGTGCACGAAATTAATTAAAGTTTTTGAAATTATGTTAATTTATTGAGAAATCATTGCTAATTAATTTTTCCAAAAAACAAAGGCAAAGATTGCACAAATATTCCTGAAATCAAAGGCAAACACAGCATAGATTTTCCAAAAATCAAAGGTAGAAACTATAAAATAAGAAATCCGTACAACTATAAACTTAGTTATACGGATCAAAAAAAACACTTATAATTGCTTTCGTTTAAAGGCAATTATTCTAATATCTTACTCTTTATTTGATTGTTCCTTATTTTTTGAAAGAGCAAATTTAATTGGTAAGTTAACTTGCACTCTAACTTTTTTTCCTCTTTGAGTTCCCGGTTCCCACTTTGGCATTGATTTCATAACACGAATGGCCTCATTATCTAATAGCGGGTCAACACCTCTTAATAATTGAATATTTGTTATACTTCCATCATTTTCAACAACAAAAGTAACATACACTGTTCCCTGAATACCTTTTTCTTTTGCCGCTTTAGGGTATTTCAGATTTTCTTTGAAGAAGCTTTGTTTTGCAGATTCTCCCCCAGGATATTTGGGTGGCTTTTCTACAACAAGAAAAACTTCTTCTTGGTTTTGATCTTTTTCTGTTTCAGAAACTTTAACAAGCCGAGGGCTTTTCTTTTTTTCAGTTTTAACATTTTCTTTTTTCAGGTTCTTATTTTGTGCCGTTACCGATTTACTTGTCGTTACAGAAAATGCAAAAATTAGCATTACAATAAGTGGCAACACAAGTAACAGTTTAAATTTAGCTCGGTGAGCCGATTTTGATTTTGTCATCATAATGAATCTTTTTTTAATTAATGAATGATTGAAATTATTTGTTATTTCATTTAACCTCATGCCTGTTATTAGTGAAAACAAAAGGTTTTGATAATTGACTTTGTTATAACCCTGACTTAGAACGCCATCGTCAGCGAGGTATTCATGTACCTCTTTTATCGAATGTTTATAAAACCAAACAAACGGATTGAACCATTGAAAAATGCAAAGGATTTCCAAAAATATTACATCAATAGAATGCTTTTGGCAAACATGGATATTTTCGTGAGCAATGATTTTATCCAATTTTTCATCTGCAATATTTTCATTATTTATGAAAATTATATTGAAAAATGAAAATGTGGAATATTTTTTTCCGATGTAAATAACTTTTGTTCCTTTGTATAAAGAAACTCCATATTTTTTTATAAAATATCTTATTTGAAAAATCTGAAAAACAAAACGAATTAAAAAAACAATTACGCCCGTAAAATATATTACTGAAATATAATTTATTGTCGGAACCGAATTATTTATTGTCCGACTGATACTTTGACCGGAGTAGGTAACTGTTTCGAGCATTGCTGAGTAAAACAGCCCTGTTTGTGAACTATCGAACGAAATCTTAAAAAGTGGTATTAAAACTGATAATAAAACAGAGCTAACTAAATAAATTCGATTTAACACGAAAAAGGTTTCTTTTCGAAGCAAAAGCCAATATAGCGAATATAAGCAAGCGAGGCAAATAAAACTTTGTATCAGGTATTCGAAATAATTATTCATTTTTAATAGATTTTTGTTTCTCTATCTCATTCTCCATTATTTCTTTTATTTCTTCAAGATCGCTAAGGCTTAAATTTTCATCTTTTGTAAAAAATGAAGCCATAGCCGGATAAGAGCTTTCAAAGTAATTATTTATAAAACTCTTGAAATAGGTTCGAGTATATTCCTTCTTTGAAATTAAAGGATAATACTGATGTGTTTTCCCAAAAGCAATATAACTGACAAATTTCTTTTTTTCTAAAATTCTAACTATTGTTGAAATTGTGTTGTATGCCGGTTTTGGATGAGGGAATATATCTAAAATATCGTTTACAAAGCCTTTACCCAACTTCCAAAGAATTTGCATTATTTGTTCTTCAGCCTTTGTTAATTCTTTCATGTTTTATTTTTTTGACAAATTAACAACTAATTTATTAGTTATACAACTATTATTTTAGTTATTTATTGTAAAAATGTATTTTTTAAATTTGACAAAATTGTTTTTGCCTGATTAAATGTTGTTTAAAACCCCTGAAAATAAAAATTAATTTGTAAAAAAATCAAGAATATTTCCTAATTGATTGCTTGGTGCAGCATAAAGTTCAGTATATTTACATTGGCTGCAAGTAATAGTTGTAAATTTTTTATTTTGAATATTAAAAAGTTTGGTTACAAAACTACCGGTTGCACGCATTTCGCTTGTTTCATAATAGTTGCTTCCGCATTTGGGGCATTTGTATTTTTTTCGATCCATTATTTTTGATTTTTAAATTAATAAATAAATCTTTAGTTCACTAAAATAACAAAATAATCCATAGCTAATGAGTGCTTTCTTAAGATTGAATTTTTGAAATATAGATATATGGGAGATAAAGGTATATGGGAAATAATGGAGACTAACTTACTAAACCTTCCCTATACCTTATACCATTTATACCTATTAAGTTTCCTTAAATCATTGGATTTCTTTTAAAAAATTTTGTTTCTTTACAACTTCAAATGAATATAATATGAGTTAAATGTATCAAAAACTTGCAGAACAACTAGATAAAATACCAAATGGCTTCCCGAAAACAAAAAGCGGCGTTGAGATAAAAATATTAAAAAAACTTTTCAATCCTGATGAAGCCAAGCTTGCTTCTTCTTTAAGTCTTGAATTACAATCAATAAAAACCATTGCTAAAAATAACAATGCAGATGAAACAGAAGTTAAAGCTTTATTAATTGGTATGGTCAAAAAGGGATTGATTGAATTGAAAAAAGAAGAGGGCAAAGGACTTGTATTTTGTCTGATCCCTTTTGTTGTCGGTTTTTACGAACGCCAGAACGCAAAAATTGATAAAGAATTTGCCGAGCTTTTTGAGGATTATTATAATGAAGCTTTTCATAAAATAATGATGGTTGACCCTTCGGTCCACAGGGTTATCCCGATCGAAAAAAGCATTCCGGTTAACATTGATGTGATGCCTTACGAAAAAGCTTCAACATATCTTGATAATGCAAAGTCGTGGGGAGTATTGAATTGTATTTGCCGTGTACAAAAAAAATTAATCGGGCAGGCTTGCAAGCATACTATCGAAAATTGCATTGTGTTTTCAGCTAAAGAAAATGCTTTTAATCGCACAGATGACATCAAAACAATCTCAAAAGAAGAAGCCCTAAAAATATTAGCCGAGTCTGATAAAGAAGGATTAGTTCATTCCACAAACAACGCTCAAAAAGACGTAAGTTATATTTGTAATTGCTGTACCTGCTCCTGTGGTGTGCTTCAGGGAATTGCAAAATATGGAAGCCTAAATTCTATTGCTCGTTCCGATTTTTATGCAGTCGTTGATGAGAAATTATGTAATGCTTGCGAAACATGTATTGACAGATGTCAATTTAATGCTTTAAAAATCCTTGATGGTGTTTGTTCGGTAAACACTAATTTATGTTTTGGATGTGGGCTTTGTGTTACGACTTGCTCTTCAGGAGCTATTTCGCTTCATAAAAAAACTTCGGAAGAACTTAGTCCTCCTCCTTTAAATGAAAAAGACTGGAGAGTAAAAAGGGCTAAATCAATGAAAAAATTGCAGGAATAAATTCTTCTGTAATTAATCTTTCATCTCAAAAATCAGCAAGGGATACTTTTTTCTTATCATTTCTCTTTCCTCATAATTACTTAGCATATCATAGCTTTTTAAATATTTATTGATTGAATACATATCCCTTAACTCATGAACAACAACTAATAAATCAGATATAATTCTAATATAAGCTGAAAAATCTAAGTTTTTATTATGATAAAATTTCACAATATTATTTTGATTTTCAATCATCTGATTTTTATACTTTTCTTTCAAATCTTTGGACTCAATTAAAGTTTCATTAAAAAGGCAAAATCCTGATTCAAGAGGTTTTATTTTAATTATATCTCTGCCTTTATGATATTTTTCAAATATCTCTTGAAAATCTAATGAATCAGATTGAAGCTTTGGTAAACGCAAACTTAAGCCTAAATCACCATAATATCTTGAATCAAACTTAGGATTGCAAGGTGTTACATCATAGGTTACTTTCCATATTCCAATATCCATTAATTGTTTTCTCAATTTGTTAATGAAGCTCATTTTAATATCACGATGAATATGTAAAAAAAAGATAATAAACTTTGCGTCAATTTCATCTTTTGATAATTGTATCTCTTTTATTTTTCCCGGCAAGTCAGCAAATGCTACTTTTTTATTATTGATAACAATTATTGGTTCCGAATTATTCGGGTTTTCTTTTGATGTAACAATGAAAATATCCTCAATTAGCGACTTCTTCTCTATACGCTGATAAACATCCGATTCCGGTAATTCAAGATTGTATTTGTAGTGAATGCTTTTTCGAAAAAGCCCTTCATTTATCTTCTTATAATCAATTAGTTGAATTTTTGAAAATCCAAAAGAAATACCCGAAAGCAATATCATAGAAATTAATAGCCACTTTATACTTCGGCCTTTAAACATCTGTCTAATAGTTTTCCATGTTTGGAAAAACAAAACTATAATAATGAGAATAAAAATGTAGTTGTATTCGGGATAAAAGCTAAAAGCATAATAACCAACATGTAATGTCGGCCCAAAGAAAATACCAAAATAAACAGCCAGTGTTGAAAACCAATATAAAAAATACCAATTTAGAATTCTTTGGTCATTTAAAATTGTTGATCTTCTTAAATTAAACTTTCTGAAAAATGTTTTTGGCCTGTCAATCCAGAAAGTGAAGCAAACTGATTGGCCAATTATTACTGAAATAAATGCAAAAATTAATTGTATAAATTCACTTCAGAAACAGTCAACTCCCATGTGTCATAATACTTGGAAACAGATAGTAAGCGAAAACCTTCTCTGATCAAACATGAGAACGAATAAAAAGCAAATGAATAAAAAAGGCCAAGTATAATTCCGGCAATTAATCTGAATCTTGATATTCCAAGAGATTTTTTGTCTGGATGCAGGAAATTCTTATTTAGTGTCATTTTCTTTCAATAAGTCTATACTCGTTACCTTCAAACGAAACAGCATCTATTGTATCCCAATTAATCTAAACTACACCTTTCGGATTATTTTAATCTGCCCACTTTATTTGATAGTATTGCTGTTGCTTCAATTTCAATTAAACATCCAAAATGCAACTCTCTTGTTGGAATAATACTTCTAACAGGTTTATGATCCTCAAAGAAAGCACTGTATCTTTCGTTTACTTTATCCCAAAAAGCAATATTTGATATATAAACACGCATCTGAAGTACTTGGTGCTTTGAACTACCTGCTTCACTCAAAATTAATTCTACATTTTTTAATGCCAGATCAGCCTGATCTTCAATAGTTTTTGGAACGGATTTAGTAATCGGATCAATTGGAAGTTGCCCTGATAGATACAAAATTCCATTATGATGAATGCATTGTGAATAATGACCATTACTCTTTGGCATTTTTGGTGATTGTATGATTTCCATCTTAATACTATTTTTCAATAACTCATTTTTTAATGAAACTTTGAGTTTTCTCTTAAATTCTTAGCGTAATAAAATATCATAAAAATATACAAAGAAAACTCAAAGCTACACAAAGGTATGATAAAAAAGGTTTCATTATTACATACAGCACATTAAAATATTTTTTTTGCCATTTGCATCCTCTTTTTTTATCTTTTTTAAATTAGTCTTTAGTTTATACTAATCTTCTGAGTTTCTATTCCGTTATTTGTTTCAATTCTAATTAAATAAATACCTGTTTCAAAATTACTTGAGTTAATTTGATT
>JAEINX010000102.1 GCA_016342645.1 Bacteroidales bacterium
ATCAAAATAATTATTCGTAATTACTTGGTATTCAAGAGTGGCTTTTTAGGTCGACGACGACGTGCACAAAACAGGAAGATTGGTGATTGCTTGTGCTTTGCGTTTGGGATTACAAGTCTAAATTCCTGATAAATAGTATTAGTTTATTAAAGTTTGGAGCTTATCCTTCTTTCCTGATTTGAAATTTCGATTCCTCTTTATTTAGTAGCCGTTTAATGTTTTTGCGATGAGTAAGAGGTAAAAATATTGCAACTGCAATTGAAAGGATTTTTAAGGGAAATTCTGTTTCAGGAAAAAGTATGAATATTGTAAGTGGAAAAGAAATTGCTGCCGATATTGAGGCAAGTGAAACATAACGGCTTATTAAAAGTACAATTACAAAAACGCCTATAGTAATAAATATTGCAACGGGATAAAGAGCAATTCCAACCCCAAGAAGGCTTGCTACACCTTTACCACCTTTAAATCCAACATAAATTGGGAAAATATGTCCAATTACGGCTGCTGTTGCCATCGAGATACTTAGATATGAAATTTGTAAATTTGTAAGTGTATCAAAATCAAAAAGCTTTATCATGTAAACAGCAAACCAACCCTTCAATATATCAATAATCAATACGGGAATTCCTGTTTTTGTTCCCAGAACTCTTATGGTGTTGGTTGCACCGGCATTTTTACTGCCTTTTGTTCTGATGTCAATTCCAAAAAATAATCTTCCAATCCAGACAGAAGTTGGTATTGAGCCAATTAAATATGCTGAAATTATGGCGAGAATGATTTTTAAACCTATCATTTTTTTATATGTAAATGGCAAAAATAGGAATATTCTGAAATCAGGGATTATCAATGATGGAAATAGGGAAAATAGGGGAAATAAGGGAAATAAGGGAAATAAGGAAAAGAAGGGAAATAAGGGAAAGAAACGCTTTATCTTTTAAACCCTTATACCATATACCATATATCCTTATACCTTTATACCTTTATTCCCTTCCTATTCCTTATAAGCAATTTTATAAAATATCTTGATTCAGATATTATTGTCATAAAAATATTTGAGACAAAAATTCGTTACACTTAGATTATTTTTTATGTTTGCAGCGCATATGAAGAAAAGAAGAATATTTGCATCACTTTTAATTATTCCAATACTAATAATATTGGTGCATAATATTATTCCTCATAATCATCACAAACATGATGGAATTTGCGATCAACATAGTTCTTGCCATTTACATTCAGATTATATTTTTCATAATAATTTTTCTCATTTTGATTTAGAAAATGAATCGCATAAGGATAATCATGTTTGTCATTTTTCAGTTGACGTTTTAATAAAGCATCAAAATTCATCAAATTGGGTGCATTCTACAATCTTTGGCTCCGAATGTATTGATTCATATTTTCTTAAACATTTATCAACTGAAGAACTTCCTGAAATATTATTTCTTGAAGAACAAAAAGCATTTCTTAGCTCTGAGTCCTTGCGGGCTCCCCCTTTCACAGTTTAATTTTTTTTTGTCAATTATTGTTTTTGAAAACTATTAGAATAGTTTTTAAAGCTGTAATCATTTATTAGTCCGTGACATAAGTTGTGGGCTTCATAATAAATATAAATAAATTAAATTAATATTAAAGAAATGAAACAAATAATTTTTATTATAATGTTGTGTTCTTTTGTTTTTGTTGGATGTAATTCTATCTGCTCAAAAACAGAGGACAATGATGCGAATCACTCGCACGAAAACTGTAATCATAAACATGATACAAGCAAAATACATCATTCACAAGAAGAATTTACAATTGAAAATGATAGCATAAAAATTGAAAAACATGAGCATGATGAAAACCACAAACATTCTCATTAATAATTAAAATTCATAAGTAATGAAACGATTATTATTTTTATTAATTCCATTAATTTTTTTGGGATGTACCAATCAATCTCAACAAATGCAAGTCGATGTGCATGGCGATCAGGTTTCTGATTCACATAATAAAACTCACGCACAAGAATCAAAAACCGTATTTTCAGAGAATGCCGAACTTTTTGTTGAATTTCATCCTCTCGTAGTGGGGCAGCTATCGACATTTTCGGCCCATCTGACCAAACTTTCAAATCAAAAACCTTTTGAAAAAGGAAAGTTGACGGTTAGTCTGGTGGCAAACAAAAAAGGCATAAAAAATAGCGTTGACAGCCCGGCTGAAATGGGAATATTTAAATCCGGTTTGATTCCTCAAAAAACAGGGAAACACAAGCTTATTTTTGAATTTGAGCAAAATGGTGAGAAGGAGAAATTCACAATTGATAATGTTGAAGTTTATAAAAGTGAGGAATTAGCTGAGGAAGCCCTAAGTGAAATTGAGAAATCAAAGGATGTTAAATTTCAAAAAGAAAATATTTGGAAAATGGATTTTGCTGTTAAAGAAATTGAAAAACAAGATTTTAATAATGTCGTTAATGTTTCCGGCGAAATTCTTCCGGCACAAAATGATAAAACTATAATTTCATCGAGAAGTGAAGGTTTTGTGTTTTTTGATAGAACTATTCTTAAAGGTATGCAAATCAATCGGGGAGAGAATTTGTTATCAATTTCGGGAGGAGATATTGCGGGGCAAAATATTGTTTCGGAATATTTGCAGTCGAAAAATAATTTTGAATTATTGAAAACCGAACATGAACGAGCAGAAAGACTTCTACCGAAAAATTTAATTTCCGAGAAAGAATATTTGAAAATAAAATCGGATTTTCAGAACGCTAAGGTAGTTTTTGATAATCTGTCAAAAAATTATTTTGATGGAAGCGATAAAATTACAGCAAGTTGCGATGCTTTTGTTGATGATGTTTTTGTTTCACAAGGCGAATTTGTAAATATCGGACAAGCCTTACTTTCAATTATAAAAAATCAGAGGGTTCTTCTTAAGGCCGAAGTTCCTCAACAATATTTTAATTCAATCAATAAAATACAATCTGCAAATTTTTCTCCATCCTATTCAGATACAATTTATAATACCGATAATTTGGATGGTGAACTAATTTCTTACGGAAAAAGCAGTAACGAATCTTCTGTTTACACACCTGTATATTTCGAAATTAATAAACCCGAAGGATTGATTCCCGGCTCTTTTGTTGATATTTTTCTGATTTCCGATAATATCAAAAATGCAATTGCTATCCCAACAGAATCAATCATGGAAAATACGGGAAAGTATTTTGTGTTTGTGCAAAATTCGGGTGAAGGTTTCGAGAAAAGAGAAATTAAAATTCTTGCTTCTGATGGAAATAATGTTCAGGTTTCCGGTGGATTAAATAATGGTGATAGGGTAGTTACAAAAGGTGCCTATCGAATAAAACTTGCATCGATGACCAATGAACTTCCATCACATGGCCATGTTCATTGAGTCAATGATAGAATGATAAAATGATAGAATGATAGAATGATAGAATGAGAAATATTTTAGATTATGTTAAATAAAATAATAAAATATTCATTAGAGAATCGCTTGCTTGTAATTGTAATAGCGTTTCTTCTGATTATTAGTGGAACATACACAGCCTTAAAGCTTGATGTTGATGTTTTTCCCGATTTGAATGCACCAACTGTAGTAATAATGACAGAGGCTCATGGAATGGCACCGGAAGAAGTTGAGAAGCTTGTTACTTTTCCTATTGAAACGGCAGTAAATGGTTCGACAGGAATACGACGGCTTCGCTCGTCTTCATCAATGGGATTCTCGATAGTTTGGGTTGAATTTGATTGGAGTACCGATGTTTATAAAGCCCGACAGATTGTAAGCGAAAAACTTATGACTATAAGCGAACAATTGCCTCAAGGTGTCGGTTCACCAATTTTAGCTCCTCAATCATCACTCTTGGGCGAAATTCTGATTTTAGCACTTACTGCCGACACAACAAGCCCAATGGATTTACGAACTATTGCCGAGTGGAATATTCGTCCGAGAATTTTATCGATAGGAGGAGTGGCTCAAGTTACAATTATTGGTGGTGAATATAAACAATTTCAGGTGTTTGCCGACCAACAAAAAATGAAACATTATGATGTTTCTTTAAATGAATTAATTAATGCAATCAATTCGTCTAACAGGAATGCTTCAGGTGGCTTTTTGGATGATTTTGGAAACGAATATATAGTTAGAGGAATTGCCAGAACTAATGAAATTGAAGAAATTTCAAATGTTGTGATTAAACTTTCGGAACATGTTCCCGTGAAACTTTCCGATGTTGCTGAAGTGAAAATCGGAGCTTCGCCAAAAATTGGTGACGGTTCTTATCGCGGGAAAAAATCGGTGATTATGACAGTAAGTAAACAACCAAATATTAACACAATTAAACTTACTGAAAATTTAAATCATGCTGTCGCTGAAATTGAAAAGGAGCTGCCACCCGATATCAAAATAAATACAGATGTTTTTGAGCAGGCCGACTTTATAAAAACCTCAATTAGAAATGTTCAAAATGCTCTTTTAGAGGGTGCTTTATTCGTAATTATTGTACTTATTCTGTTTTTGATGAATTATCGTACAACTATTATTTCGTTATTGGCAATCCCTCTTTCGATTTTAGTAACTATTTTAACTTTGAAAATTCTTGGCCTGACAATTAATACAATGAGTCTTGGAGGAATGGCAATTGCCATCGGTTCGCTCGTGGATGATGCAATTATTGATGTTGAAAATGTTTTTAAAAGGCTTCGTCAAAATGCAAAACTCCCTGAGATTAAACGAAAAAAAAGCTTAAAAGTAATTTATGATGCTTCAACCGAAATAAGAGCATCAATTTTAAATGCAAGTTTGATTATCATTGTTGCATTTATACCATTATTTTTCCTTAGCGGAATGGAAGGCAGAATGCTCAGGCCGCTCGGAATTTCGTTCATAGTTTCATTATTTGCTTCACTGATTGTTGCGATTACAATCACACCGGTTCTTTGCAGTCTTCTGATAACGAAACATAAAAGCCTGATCAGACAAATTAAAGGTAGTTGGCTGACACGAAACCTTTCATATTATTATCATTTATCATTGAAAAAAATAATTAATGCAAAATTTGTAACTTTAGGATTTACGGCCTTTTTATTGATTTTTGCTTTAATTGTGTTTTTTAGTTTCGGAAGAAGCTTTCTGCCACCTTTCAACGAAGGTTCTTTAACAATTAATATTGCAACAATTCCGGGCATTTCGTTAGATGAATCAAATAAAATAGGTACCGAAGCAGAAAATGTTTTATTGTCTATGCCCGAGATTTCAACTTGTGCCCGAAAAACAGGAAGAGCCGAGCTTGCCGAGCATTCGTTTGGAAAAAATGTTTCGGAAATTGATGCTCCTTTTAAACTAATCGACAGATCAAGATCCGAATTCCTTCGTGAAGTCAGAGCAAAACTTAGCTCCATTCCGGGGATTATTTTTGAAGTCGGACAACCTATTACTCATCGTTTAGACCATATTTTATCGGGATCACGGTCGAATATTGCAATAAAACTTTTTGGAACCAATCTGAAACAGATGTTTTCGCTTGCTAACAATATTCGTAACAATATTGACGGAATTGACGGAATTGCCGACCTAAATGTCGAACAACAGGTTGAAATACCGCAAATTCAAATCAAACCAAAAAGAAATATGCTTGCTAAATACGGTATCCCGATAAATGATTTTTTAAATTTTATTGATTATGCCATTGCAGGTGAGAAAATTTCGGATGTCTTTGACGATGAGAAAGTTTTCGATCTTGTGCTTAGGTTCGATGAAAAAAGTCGTGATAATATCGAAGCAATAAAAAATATTATGATTGATACTCATTCAGGATCGAAAATCCCATTATCATATGTTGCAAATATTGAATCATCTTCTGGCCCTAACACAATTAATCGCGAAAATATTAATCGAAAAATTGTGATCTCGGTAAATATTGCCGAGAGGGATTTACGAAGCGTGGTGAATGATATTCAAAATAAAATTGATGAAAACATCACTCTTCCCGAAGGATACAGGATTGAATTTGGCGGACAATTTGAAAGTGAGGAAAAAGCCTCGCGTATTTTGTTTTTTACTTCAATTATTGCAATTTTAATAATATTTCTTATTTTGTTTCAAGAATTTAAAAACATTAAAATTGCCGGAATTATCCTTCTTAATCTTCCGCTTGCATTAATTGGCGGTGTAATGGCTATTTGGGCAAGTAATTCCGTAATAAGTATTCCGTCAATAATAGGATTTATTACATTGTTTGGGATAGCAACACGTAACGGAATACTTCTTGTTTCACGTTATCAACATCTTAAAGCCGAAGGTTATTCGATTTATAATACGGTAGTTAAAGGTTCGTTAGACAGGCTTAGCCCGATTTTGATGACTGCTTTAACGGCTGCTCTTGCACTAATTCCTTTAGCGATAGCAGGTGAAAAATCAGGTAATGAAATTCAAAGCCCTATGGCAATAGTTATACTTGGTGGTTTACTAAGTTCTACTTTGTTAAATGTTTATATAATTCCAATAATGTATTATTTAATGAATAGAAAAAATTAAAATTTGAGAATTTAGATTTATGAATTGAAAATAAGAGTCCAGTATAAAAAAGCTTAAAAATGGTTCACGCAAAGTTCGCAGACGAATCGCAAAGCACGCAAAGCATTGATTATAAATATACATATTTTGCGGTCTTAGCGTTAAAGCTTTCCGGTCTTAGCGTGAAATAAGTTTTTAGACCGGACTCAAATAATAAATGATAACAGATGAAAAATAAAACAAAGTTGATACACCTGAAAACTGTATTTCCAATTATGATAATTCTAATGATAAATAATGTTTTTGCTCAAAATTCAATTAATGAGGTACTCCTTTCAGTTGAAGCAAACAATAAAGCAATAATTTCAAATCAGAATTTATGGGAATCGAATAAAATTGAAAATAAAGTAGGCTTGCTGCCTGATAACCCTTCTATTTCGTATGGATATTTTCCGGGAAATACTTCTGACATCGGAATAAAAAGAACTTTTGGAATTCATCAGTCATTTGATTTTCCGACTGTTTATTTCAAAAAAAATAATTTGATAGATGAGCAACTTGCTTATGCGGGATTTCAAATGAAAGCTTTCAGACAAAATATTCTATTGGAGGCAAAGCTTGTTTGCTACGAATTGGTTTTCTTAAATAAATTAAAAAAGAAATACGAAGAAAGATTGGTAAATGCCTCGAAACTTTTAGAAGCATATAAAACAAAATTTCAGAATGGCGATGCTAACATCCTTGACCTGAATAAAGCAGAACTTCAATTCGTTGAATTTGATAATAATTTAAGGTCGCTTGAGTCGGAAATAATGCAATATTCCGAAAAACTTATTTTGCTCAATGGTGAAAAGCCGATTGAATTCACCGCTGAATCTTATTCCGATTATTTGCCTGAAGATTTTGATAAGCTTCTTTCCGTATTTTTTGAAAAAAGTCCGTTGATTAATGCAAACCAATCGGAACTTGAAATTGCAAACAGTCGTTTAAAACTTTCCCGCTCATTGTATCTTCCCGAAATCGAGCTTTCTTATGAGTCGGAAATGATTATGGATGATTCATACAGAGGTGTTAAAGTCGGACTGAGTATTCCGTTATGGGGGAAAACCAATACTATAAAAAGCTCAAAAGCAAATCAGATTTTTATGCAATCGGAAGATGAAAAATTACGTGCCGAACTTTCTTCACTCATAAAGCAGGATTATCAAAAATTGCTGATAATGAAAACAAATCTTGATAATTACAGCCGGGCAATCGAAACTTATGACAATATTAAATTGCTTAGAGAGTCTTTGGATGAAGGACAAATATCGGCTATCGAATATTTTATGGAAATTACTTATTTCTATAATATTTACGATAATTTTCTAAATCTTGAAAAAGATTATTATCAAAAATTGGCAGGATTGTATAAGTTTGCATTATAAGGTTTGGAAAATCGGATTCTATGTAATTTTTAGTCGAAAAAATGACTATTAGGCCACTGAGCCATTTGTGTTGGTCAATTCTATTAATGCTTCATTATTTTCCGCCATTTGATTATCACATAAACTTATTTCAATAATGTAAGTGCCTAATTCTTGTGCCAAAACATTAAATTTCTTAGTTCATCTAAATCAGCTATATGAAATAATTCTTTTTTGGATTACATCATCTTCCGCATTAATTAGGCAAGTTCCCCTTGCAATTATGTCAGTTTCCGCATCAATTACACTACTTTCCCTTACATTTGCGGCAGTTTGCTCTGCAATTACTTCAATAAATATCAAAATTTCTTACTGTAGAAAACCAATAAATTTGATTTTCCCGAAAGAAGATAATGCTGCTTGAACCAAAACAAAATTTTCGGACGAGAACTACTAAGCCAAAGCTTGCAAAAATTAATATTATGTATTTTTGCAAATAATTTATAATAATTATAGTTTGTAAATAAAAGAAAACTTACTATTGAATGAAAGCAGGGAAGGACAAAATAATTGATGAAGTAACTCAAAACGATTACAAATATGGATTTGTAACTGATATTGAGACAGAAACAGCAAAAAAAGGCTTAACTGAAGAAACAATTCGATTCATTTCAAAAAAGAAAAATGAGCCTGAGTTCATGCTCGAATATAGATTGAAAGCTTATAAAAAATGGCTTTCAATGAAAATGCCTGAATGGGCAAATTTAAAGATTCCTGAAATTGAATACCAAGATATTATTTTTTATGCTGCTCCAAAGAAAAGAGAAGATTTAGATAGCCTTGACGAAGTTGACCCCGAATTGCTAAATACTTTTAACAAACTCGGTATCTCACTCGACGAGCAAAAAAAACTTGCAGGAGTTGCAGTTGACGCAGTTATGGATAGCGTTTCGGTGAAAACCACTTTTTCGGATACGCTTGCAAAACACGGCATTATTTTCTGCTCCTTTAGCGAAGCCGTTAAAAATCACCCTGAATTGATTAAAAAATATATGAGCTCGGTAGTTCCGAGTGGTGATAATTATTTTGCTGCCCTCAATTCGGCAGTATTCAGCGATGGGTCATTTTGCTATATTCCAAAAGGAGTTCGCTGCCCCATCGAATTATCAACCTATTTCAGAATTAATGCTGCAAACACCGGACAATTCGAACGAACTTTAATTATTGCCGAAGAAGGTAGTTATGTTAGTTATATGGAAGGTTGTACAGCTCCGCAACGAGACGAAAATCAACTTCATGCGGCAATTGTAGAAATTGTTGCCCACAAAGATGCTGAGGTAAAATATTCGACAGTTCAAAATTGGTATCCCGGCAACAAAGAAGGCAAAGGAGGAATTTTTAATTTTGTTACTAAACGCGGCTTGTGTAAGGGTGAAAACTCCAAAATTTCGTGGACACAAGTTGAAACAGGCTCCGCAATAACATGGAAATATCCGAGTTGCATATTAAAAGGTGATAATTCAAATTGCGAATTTTATTCGGTTGCCGTAACAAATAATTTTCAACAAGCCGATACAGGTTCAAAAATGATTCATCTCGGAAGAAACACAAAAAGTACAATTATCTCGAAAGGAATTTCGGCAGGTAAAAGCAATAATTCATACCGAGGTTTGGTGAAAATTGCAAAAAAAGCCGAAAACTCACGAAATTTTTCACAATGCGATTCTTTGCTAATGGGCGATAGATGTGGGGCAAATACATTTCCATATATCGAAGCAAGGAATAAATCGTCAATTATTGAGCATGAGGCAACAACCTCTAAAATTTCTGAAGACCAACTGTTTTATTGTAATCAAAGAGGCATAAGCACGGAGAGTGCCATTGGCTTGATCGTTAACGGTTATGCTAAGGAAGTATTGAAAAAGCTTCCTATGGAATTTGCAGTTGAAGCTCAAAAACTGCTTCAGGTTACTCTTGAGGGTAGCGTAGGGTAATAAATTGATAAATGATAATTGATGATTTGAAATTGTCAATAAAAAATTAAAAATTAGCAATTAAAAATAATAAGATGTTACTAAATATTAAAAACCTTCATGTTTCGATAAACAATAAGGAAATAATAAAAGGCCTTAATCTTGGCATTAACTATGGTGAAGTTCATGCAATTATGGGTCCGAACGGAACAGGAAAAAGCACTTTGGCTGCGGCAATTTCGGGTAAACCCGGTTATGAAGTCACTAAAGGTGAAATAGTTTATAAAGGAATAAATATTCTTGGAATGTCGCCCGAAGAAATTTCGTGGGAAGGAATTTTTCTTGGATTTCAATACCCTGTTGAAATACCGGGTGTTAGCATTACAAATTTTTTACGGGCAGCGCTTAACGAACATCGCGAACATCAAGGATTAAAACCTCTGACAGGTTCCGAATTTCTTTCAAAACTCAATGAAAAGAAAAAGTTAGTTGAAATTCAATCGAAACTGACAAATCGTTCTGTAAACGAAGGTTTTTCAGGTGGCGAGAAAAAGAAGAATGAAATTTTTCAAATGGCAATGCTTGACCCAACACTTTCGATTCTTGATGAAACCGACTCAGGACTCGATATCGATGCTTTGCGAATAGTTGCTAATGGAGTTAATACGCTTCGTTCTGAAGTTAATGCTTTTTTACTAATTACACATTATCAACGACTTTTGGATTATATTATTCCTGATTTTGTTCATGTTTTATATGATGGGAAAATTGTAAAATCAGGTGGAAAAGAACTGGCTTTGTTTTTAGAAAAAAAAGGATATAATTGGATTAAGGAAGAGTTAATCGATTAATAAATGTTTTTGGAAATGTTAATGGCTAAATTGTTTTATTGTTAAATTATTATATTGTTGATATGGAAAAGAAGTTTTTAAAATTGAATGATAAATTTAATAAACAAACATCGCTTTTTAATGATCTAATTAATTTATTTGAAGAAAATAAAAATCAAATTTTTAAAAACGATACTAAAAAAATCTCTGAAGTCAGGAAGCAGGCACTTGAAAAATTCTCGAAAAGTGAACTCCCTACTTTAAAACACGAGAAATGGAGAGATACAGATTTAAGCAAAACCCTTTCAAAAAATTATAAATATTATTTCGATGCTGAGGAGAATAATTCTGAGATTGGAAAAACATTTAAATGTGTTGTTCCTCAACTTGATTCTTTGTCTTTTACATTTGTAAATGGATGGAATACATTTGAATCGGAGTTAATTACTTTGGAAGACGGGATAATAATCGGAAGTTTTTCGGATGCAATGAAAAAGTTTCCCGAAATAGTTGAACAACATTTTGCAAAAACATTTCAACCCGAAAAAGATTTCTTCAGCCTTTTGAATACTTCTTATGCACAGGATGGATTTTTTATTTATGTGCCTGATAATGTAAATTCACAAAAATCAATTCAAATAGTCAATATTATAAATAATGATGAGAATATTTTTCTTCAACCCCGAAATCTTGTAATTATCGGAAAAAATTCAAAACTTAGCTTAATTCATTGTCACGATTCCGTCAACCAGAAAAATAGTTTTACTAATAGTGTTACTGAGATTTTTCTTAACGAAAATTCAAATATTGATTATTATAAATTGCAAAACCTAAATAATCAATCAACTCTGCTAAATCATACAAATTTTTATCAAAATACGAATTCCAATATTTCATCAAATTCAATTTCATTGAACGGAGGATTGATAAGAAATGAAACTTGTGTGGAAATTGAGGGTGAAGGATGTGCTGCGAATGTTTATGGTTTGTTTTTGATGGATGACAAGCAACACATCGACAACCATATTTTTATAGATCATAAAAAATCAAATTGTGTTAGCAACGAATTGTTCAAAGGTATTCTCGACGATAATGCAAGCGCTGTTTTTAATGGCCACGTGCTTGTAAGGCAAGATTCTCAAAAGACCGAAGCATTTCAAAGCAATAAAAATATTTTACTCACCGACACAGCTAAAATCAACACCAAGCCATTTCTTGAAATTTATGCAGACGATGTTAAATGTAGCCATGGTGCTACAGTCGGGCAATTAGATAACGAAGCCTTGTTTTATCTTCGATCGCGTGGAATTAGCGAAAACAATGCAAGAATGCTTTTGATGTATGCTTTTGCTGCCGAGGTGATTAATAAAATTTCGATAGAACCTCTTAAAAACCGCATAGACGATATGGTTAAAAAACGACTTAGAGGTGAACTCTCAGTTTGCGATCAATGTGTTTTGCATTGCGGCACGCCCGAAAAAGAAATTGATTTTGAAATTGATCTTAGCAAGATTTGAAATTTTTATGATTAGATTGCTATATTGTTGAATTGTTGATATGGAAAAGAAGTATTTAAAATTGAATGATATAACAATAAACATAACCGTCTTTTTGTTTAATAATAATTTGTATCTTCACTTCCAAAATATCTTATATGAATTTTGATGTCAATAAAATAAGAAAAGATTTTCCCATTCTCAGTCAAAAAATATACGGCAATCCACTTGTTTATCTTGATAATGCCGCTTCAACTCAAAAACCGGCAATTGTTATTGATACAATTTCGAAATACTATTCGGGGCAAAACAGCAATGTTCATCGGGGGGTGCATTATTTAAGCATGATGGCGACCGAAGCCTTTGAGAATGCAAGGAAAAATATTGCCGATTTTATTAATGCGGAAAATTCTAACGAACTTATTTTTACAAGCGGAACTACTGAATCTATTAATCTTGTTGCCCATTCTTTTGGCCGAAAATTTATTTCCGAAGGCGATAATATAATAATTTCAACCATGGAACATCACTCGAATATTGTTCCCTGGCAAATCCTCTGTGAAGAAAAAAACGCAAAGCTTAGCGTAATTCCAATTAATGAAGAAGGTGAAATTGATTTTGAAGCCTTCGGAAAAAGGCTAAACGAAAAAACCGGCCTTGTAGCAATTACTCATGTTTCAAATGCTTTAGGAACTGTAAATCCAATAAAAAAAATCATTGATTTGGCTCATAGTTTCGATGTTCCTGTTCTTATTGACGGAGCTCAGGGAATTTCGCATTTTAAAGTCGATGTTAGTGAACTCGATTGTGATTTCTATTGTTTTTCGGCTCATAAAATGTTTGGCCCTATGGGAATAGGTGCTTTATACGGAAAAGAAAAATATCTCGAAAAAATGCTTCCCTATAAAGCAGGCGGCGAGATGATAGAAAAAGTTACTTTCGAGAAAACTACTTTTAATAAATTGCCATTTAAATTTGAAGCCGGAACGCCAAATGTAGCAGGTGTTTTAGGTTTTAATGCAGCAATAAACTATTTGAAGGAATTGTCGATTGAAAAAACTTCGGCTTATGAATCAGAGCTTTTTAAATATGCAACAATTGCTTTGCAGGAAATTGAGGGACTGAGAATTATTGGTACGGCAAAAGAAAAGATAAGTATAATTTCTTTTCTGATCGGTGACATTCATCCTTTCGATGCCGGAACAATTATCGATAAAACCGGAATTGCCGTACGTACCGGTCATCACTGTGCCGAACCTTTGATGGATAGATTTCAAATTCCGGGGACAATTCGGGCTTCTTTTGTGTTTTATAATACAAAAGAAGAGGTTGATTCTTTAGTAAAATCAATTATTATGGTAAAAAATATGTTTGAATAGAATAATGAGTGAATGATAGAATGATTTAATGATAGAATGATGAAAATTAAAGAAATAGAAAGTCAAATAGTAGAAGAATTTGACAATTTCGACGATTGGATGGATAAATATACTTATTTGATAGAAATGGGAAAATCGCTTCCGTTGATTGAGAACGAATTTAAAATTGATAATAATTTAATTTCCGGTTGCCAGTCAAAAGTTTGGTTGCATGCCTCTTATGAAAACGGAAAGGTGATTTTTACGGCTGATAGCGATGCAATTATTACAAAAGGGATTATAAATCTATTAATTAGAATTTTCTCAAATCAAGCACCCGATGACATTATTAATGCCGATTTGAATTTTATTAGTGAGATTGGTTTACAGGAACATCTTTCTCCAACACGATCAAACGGGCTACTTTCAATGATTAAACAAATGAAATTATACGCACTTGTTTTTAAAACTAAGATGCAAAATCAATGAACTTTATACCAAGATTCTAAAAAGTAAAATATTTTTGTACCTTTGATTTTTAAAAGACAAAAACATGGAACTAAGAGTAAATATTGACTATGAACAAATACTTGGATTGATTTATCAACTTCCTAAAAGGGATATTGAAAAATTGACAATTACATTACAATCTGAGATTTTATCAAAAAAACCAATAAAGTCATTACAAAAACTGATTCTTAACGCACCAACATGGTCTGATTCTGATTATCATGATTACCAAAAAGCGAGAAGTCACATAAATAAATCAAGGATTGCATGATTTTGTTAGACTCTTCAATATTGATTGATTTGGCTGACATACTGATTGGAGCAACGGCTTTAACACATAATATTCCAATTGCAACTTTGAATGTCAAGCACTTTGAAAGAATAAAATATCTGAAAATATTTTTCTAGGATGAATCTGAGCGAGGAAACTATTATTAAAGAACTGAGAACAATTTTCGATCCCGAAATCCCGGTAAATATTTATGAAATAGGTTTGATCTATAAAATTGAAATCATTAACGAAGACTCAGTTAGAATTTTAATGACACTAACTTCACCAAATTGCCCTGTTGCCGACTCTTTGATACAGGAAGTTGATGAAAAAATCAGAGGCATGGAAGGTGTAAAAAAACTTAGTGTGGAACTGACTTTTGAACCACCATGGTCGGAAGACATGTTAAGTGAAGAAGCAAAACTGGAACTTGGGCTTTTGTAATTGAACAGTCCAATGTTATCAATCAGATAACTCAGATTTTTTGCCGATAAATGTTAAGAACATTAATACTAAAGGAATACGCTGGCATACGAATGAACAGAGATTGAATGTTGCATATTATTAAACCATTAAATGCTTAGCAAAACTATACTCCTTTAGTAACCCACGACTTAAGTCATAAGCTACTAACGAAATACGAAACCAATCGTACGTGCAGACTCATGATTTTATAAACTTAGCAAGCACTTCGGAAGAACTCAATATACTTATGCCTGAGGTTTTCGGGTTTTAAGAACTCCAAAAAAAAAGTTTTCGTAAAAAACATTTGAAATGTTTTTATATTTTATTTGGTGATATGAATTATTTTCTGTTACTTTGTTTTAAAGCTGTAGAGCATCCCAAGTCGATAGAATATACACAATAGGCATGTCGTTATTTCGAAGTTAACAGTCATTATA
>JAEINX010000103.1 GCA_016342645.1 Bacteroidales bacterium
TTCTTGAACATCTAATATTCCGATCACGATTCAGCAGACAACTAATTCTTTAAACAGCGAACCGAGAAACCGCAATTCTTAGTGTCATATGTTCTACACACTTCATTTTGTGTGCCGAACAACATCCTTTGTCAAGCTTCACCGGGGCCGACCTCATCAGAGCACCAAATATTGGAATATTCGTTCAAATTCACAAAATCGCCATCTGAAAGTCGTTTTCCTCCGGGAAGGGCAGAAAAACCATAAAGGTCGACACCGTTCCCATTATTATCCCAGCCATTAATTGACTTTAAGTTTAAGCCGGCATCAAAGCCACGCCATCCACTAAAGCTCCAAATAGGATCACCAACAGAATATTGGCTATCGACGGTACCTTCCAGTAACTTCCATTCTTCATCGCTTGGGATATGCCAACCCGAAGGGCAAATCCCCTGAACTCCGGGAATAATTGAATACTGCATCATTTCGTTCCATTGATACAAAGCACCGTATTCATTGCAATTTGCTAAATCATTATCGTAACAGTATTTTTCAATAATGTTGTTATCAGTCATTTCTTCATTACCGTAAATCATTATTCCGACATTAAGACTTTCTTTTAACCAGCATTTTTCACCAATTAAAACTGTATTATAAATCTGGCCTTCGTAAGTTACTGTTGGAATTCCAGGGCAGGGTTCCCAAAAAATTTCAGGATAAATTAAAACATCATCGGAGAACATTTTTACAAGATAACCTTGGCCCGGCATACAATTTCCAATGCCGTTCACCCAATTGGGGCCGATTTTGCGTAATACTTCTCCTTGCGAATTTCTAATAAAATCAAGCTCATCTCCAATGATTGTTTCAAATGCAATCATGGCATCCAATTCGATTTCGGGAAAGTAGCTTACAAACTGAAATCCTGTTTCAAGCGAAATAGGAGTTGCCTGATTTATTGTTTCACCTTCAATAATAAATGAATCTTCAGCCAACATGTTGACAAGATAAGCCTCTTCGACTATCCAATCACCAATTCCGTTGACCCAATTCGGGCCAATTTTGCGTAAAATCTCACCTTGCGAATTTCTGACAAAGCCAAGGTTTTCGTTTAGAACCGAAGCCATGACAAATAACATATCCGGGTTTTCAGCAATTATCCTTGATGAAATAAAGCTATAACCCAAGGGTAATTCAATTTGCTGTTCGTTAATAATTCTGCTAACTGATTCCATTTTTTGAGAAAAAGCCGTAAGAGAGATTAATAAGATTATAATTATTAATTCGATTTTGTGAAGTGTTTTCATGGTTTTATGTTTGGGTTAGAAATACATTTTTAATAAGACCAAAAAGCCTTCATAATTTGCATAAATTAAACTGCAATATACAAAATATCTCAAAAACAAAAAAAGAGACAAAAAATAATCCAAGTAATAAAAACTCAGATCTCATTAATTTCGACATTTTGATAAAATCAAAAGCCATTAAAATATTTAATAAAACAACAGACTGTTTATTAAAATATTAAAAAATTTGATTTTTTAGGGATTTGAGAGATTTATTAACAAACTCTATTTTAATTCAAATTTCTTTTCAGCAACTAATTTTCGGAAAAGGAAAACCTGAAAAATGTAGTTTCCGGCTTGCCTTTTTTGAGGAGAAACAGATAAAGCACTTTTTATAGAAGTCGTGGAATCATCAGGAAAAAGCTCAATCTCTTTACTGTAAATTGATTCACTACTATCATTCTTCCATTCAATTTGAAATTCCAACTCACGGTCGTCAAAAGCATAACGATTTCCTAAATCTACAAAGGCTCTAACCTTCGCCTTTTTTTTAATAGTAAAGACATTTCCTTCACCTATTAACTTGCCTGACTTTTTGCTTTTCTTTCGGTAAAGAGTGATTTTTGCATCTAATTTTTCAACCATCGAAGTAATATCCTCAGACTCCGGAATGAGTTCAAATTTTTTCTCGGCAATCAGTTCACGAAAAAGGTAAATCCTTATACTATAATTTCCCGGTTGGCGTTTATCAGGAGGGATTGATATAGAGGTGTTTATCGTAGAAGAGGAATCCACGTGAGAAAGATCAATCTGCTTTCGGTAAAATGATCTGCCGTTTGTTCCTATCCAGTCGATGTGAAAAATCAATTCACGCTTACCGCAAGCAAAACGATTTTTTAAATCAATTTTTGCATTAAGATTTTCCTTTTCCCTGATAGTAAAAACAGTTCCTTCTCCAAGCAGTTTATCGGTCTGATTGCTCATTTTCCTGTAAAGTGTAATTCCTGCCATTATTCCATTGGGGTTCTTTGCAGGATAAACAATAGTAGAATCTGCCTCTTTAACGGGAGTTTCAATACGGCTTGAACATCCTGCAACAATCAATATCAACAAAGTAATTAAAAATATTGAAAATGTTAATAGCTTAATATTTTTCATTCTACCTCCTCCCTATTTTACATCATTCGGATGAAATAATTCTTACTTCGGAGTTTAACTCCATAAAACCATTTGGATAACGGAAGCATTATTAGCATCATAACAGCCACACCAATCAGGGTAGCAAGTACTCCCCCATCGCGATAAAACAAACCCGTTCGCTTCACAAATACACCTAAAATTGCGATGTGTGCACAATAGAAAAAAAGCGCCACCTTACCGGGTATTGTAAATATAGTTAGAATTTTAGGAGCTACTTTGTTTAATGCAATAAATCCGGTAACAAATAAAACCACCAATCCGAAAAACCAAAGATTAAAATAAAGGCTCGAAGGGTATTTCTGGTCGAAAAAATAAGAATATGATCCAAAATCGGAATATGGTAAGATGTTACCATATCCGCGGTTAATTCTTAGTATTGTAGCCAATATTAAAGCTGCCACTGCAATCCAAAGCCCCATATAGATTCGTTTTTTATCGGTCTTCCAAAATTTAAACCATCCGGTTGCCATCACCGAACCCAATGTTGCAATAGCAAACCATGGCAAAACAGGGTATTTGTTAAATTCCCCGGCATCAATAAAGGTTTGCATTAAAACCCTTGTCCAAGTAACTTCCGGATCATAAGGAATCTTCAAAAGAAATGGGTGGATAAATAATATTGCAATCCCTATGAGAAGTTGTACCTGCCAACGAAAGTTTACTATCAACGCTAAAAGGATAATGGAAATACCTATACAGGCAATTATTCCCAAATGCCATGGCTTAAACGACTGAAAACCTCCCCATGATGAATTAACCCACGTCATCTGTAAAATAATAAGAAAAATTCCTCTCTGTATTAGGTGCCAACGTGCTAAACGTTTTGAAACTCCTTTTTCAATACGACGGTGAAAAGACCACCACACCATTGATCCAGATATTAGAAGAAAACCTGGGGCACAAAAATAGCTGACATACCTTATGGCAACTTGTCCCCAAGAGTCGAAGAGTGGATCGAAGGGATCGAGATGCAACCAGATTGAGTTGAGATAATAAGAACAATGATCAACAAGCATCAGAATAATTACTAAACCGCGAAATTGGTCAACATATTGAAAACGCTGCTTCTTTTCCAGTCTGTTATTTAATTGCACCTCCTTATTTTCACTCATTTTACTCAAAAATGTATGTATTCAAAATTTATTGATTAGGAATGGAGATAATGATCAATCCTTCCTCTTCATCAGCCAGATAAATATATTTATCATCCATGTCAAAACCAAGTGCATATTCTGTTTCAACAATGCCTAATAAAGTGGGGTTAGTTGGATCGGATACGTCAATAATTTGTAAACCGCCTTTTTCGGCAGCTAAGTAAATTTTGTTATTTTTTAACATAAGGTCTTTGGCATAACCATCACCATCGTAACTACCAATAACATAAACATAAGCTGTGTCGGAAAAATCAATAATTTGTAGTCCTGCTGTTCCACAAGCCAGATAAGCAATTGATTCGTCATCAATTATTACATCATTTGCATAACCGCGTGTATCGCATGTGTTAATAAGCGGATAAATTCCGTATCCTTCTTGAAAATTAGAAATATCGAAAATGGAAAGGCCTACTTCACCGCAAGCAACCAATAACAGAGTACTGTCGGCAGTTGTGTTAATCCCTTGGGCATAACCCGGTACTTCTGTATCATCGCAAGTGAAAGGATATGACGGATTAGAAATATTTGATATAATAAAACCTTGTTCACTCAAGCCCACAATTATATATGAACCAAAAATATGCAGGCTTTTTGCTGGTTTCATCTGTGAATTCGAAACAGTGACAAAGGGTGCAAAAGGATCAGCAACATCGACAACTGTAACTCCAAAACCTCCTGCAGCGAGGTAGGCAACACTATCTTTCATTTCAATTCTGCTGGAATAACCCCTAACCTTTTTGGTCGTTATCGAAGCGACTAGAGGATTGCTTGGAAGTGAAACGTCAACAATCATTAAACCGCCTTCGCCCTGAGCAATATAAACCATATTATCCTTTTTTATTACATCCTGAGCATATCCGGTTGTAGATAGCCGGCTAACAATTTTATAACCTCCATCTCCTCCGGGATTTAATGATTCGGGAACAGTTGGTTTTCCGCAACTCATTAAAAAAATCGTACCTAACAGTAAGACAACAAACAATTTATTCATTTTCATTTTTATATGATTTTTTATTAATTTCTATTTTAAAAAGTAAATATTCTCGTTAAATAATTTTAAAATTTTAAATTATAAGTAACTTTTAATCCATATTGATCCTGACGATAATCTTTTTCATTGGATATTAATTCTTTATTGGGTATGGCTTCGGTATCTGAATTCCTTTTAAACCAATAATAAAAAGCAGATAGCTTTAAGTTTCTCTTCATTTTAATATTATAAGTAAAATACAAGCGGACATTTTTATCAACCCGTCCTGCATGCATTTTGTCTTGTTCCAGATAACGTTTTGATGAATAATATCTATTCATTAACCTGCATTCCACATTAAAGTCGTTTGAGTGTTTAAGAAGACGAGGTAATTTCCAGTTAAATGCGAAAGTAAATCTGTCTTCAACATGAGTTGCATCAGAATCGTCTGTATTTTCTATGTTTTCAAAAGGTTCATCATAGCCTTTGGCATCAGAATTAGTAAATTCGTAACCTAATGTTAACTTAAACTTCTTATTAATTGGTTGATATAGTTTAAATCCACATTCAAAGTTATTACAATCATATTCAGTAAAATGCTTGTTGTGGTAATATTTTACATAACCAATTGAAAGCATGACACGGGAATTTTTAAAGAAGGTATTCTGAATATAGAATCCATAGCTATCTTTAGCAAATGAATAAGGTTGAAATGCTTCCTTTACATAGCCATAAACATCTACCCAGTCGTCATCACGAAAATGATTTATATAAAGATTGGGAACGTAGCTATAAAAAAACTTCATACTGGCTTTTTTTGTTAAATATTGCCTAAATCCAAAGCCAAAATTACCAGAGTTTTTTATATCATTTACCGTATAAACTTTTTGGCCTAAATCTGCATTAATTAGGGATTTCAAATCTCCAAAAATCTTGAAAGTGTAGGTTGCCTTAAATGTTAAATGAAGGACTAAATCATCGTAAGTATTAATATGAAAACGTCCCTCGTCCTCACGCTTGTCAAATCTTTCCAAATATTTTTCGGAATACTTCAAAATATTGTCGTCATAAATTGTGGCAAGGCCAAGATCAATTCTCCAGTTTTGTGCTTTTTTCTTGCTCTTTTTTTGAGCAAGAATTTCTGTATTCGGGAGAAAAAAGAAAATGACCAACACGAGCAAACAAATTCTATATAGAGAGAAGTTATTATTTATTTTCATGTTTTTAATGTGTATTAAACTTAATTTTAAAAGAAACAAAGATATATTATTTCTCTAATTTAACATCCTTCTTTAGCAGTAATAAACGGCCTAACAAACTGCTTTTATCTTCATCTAAAAGTAGAATTTCATAACAATGTCTTCCTTTGGGAACATTAATCACAAATTCACAGGCTTTACCGGGGATTAACTCTTTATTATTTTCATACACCGTTATTTCAGAACGCCTACTACTTAACTGATAGGTATTTATTACTATACCTTTTTCTTTAACTTGAACACGGTAATGAACTCTCCCTCTCATCTGATAATGATTTTCAACGCGGGACAATACCCTTAGTTCAGTGGGCCCGTTTATCTCAACTTTCAAAGGTTTTTCCTTTGAGAACCGATAATAATTAACTGTTTCTTCCCTCGTAATTAAATCAACCGGTTCAGATGGGAGCATTGGGGAAAAAGCTAACCATTCCTGTTTCTTTTCTTTTGTTTTTGTAAAAACATAACGAACTGCAACAGGAATTTTCTTATCTTTAATTTTAAATTTTAAGGTATGGTAGCCTCGCCCCAAAACAATTTCAAAATCTTCAAGTTGCCCCGGAACTCCTAAGGATCCATTTAAATATGTGGCTTTTTTAGAACGTATAACAGAACTTTTTTTAAGCAATTTTAGCTCACCACCATCAACAGAATATACAATTTGATATTCTATCTTATCTCCTTCTTTTGGAATAAATCGCCCACGGCTCATCACCCGCAACTTTCCCGGCCCCTGAATATTTATTATTGATGGTTTTTCATCACTCAAAGAATAATAGTTCCTGATTTTACCGGAAATCTTTGTTGAAATCTTTTTTTGAAAATTTGTTGGTTTCAGATATCGGGATTTTCCGCCTGATTGAGCCATTATATCTGAAAAAAACAAAATTACAATTAGCAAGGTAAAAAGAATCTTTTTCATATGTCTCTCATTTAATAATATATTTTACTAATAACATTAATAATTCTTATTTATATATTACAATACCGGTATATCGTCAGTATTGTTTTTATTCATTTTTTGATTTGTGGTTAAAGGGACAGTATCTGTACCAAGCTGATGATGTTTCCGCTCACTAAAATAAACAAAAACAATTACGAGGATTAAAATTAATGTTGCTATTGATGTAACAATTATGCTATATTTTTTTTGTATAAAAATTTCACCAACTCCAGGTTCGGGAAGAGGAACAGGGCTTTGGGGCAATCCATATTTTGCAAGTAATGTGTTTATATTCAATAAATGAATTATCGGAATTTCATCCAAACCCATTTGTATGATAACGCCTCGAACCGGAAAATTTCTCATAGGTAAAAATTGTGTGAGTCCGGGTGGGATAAGTTTACCATTGATTGTATTACCCAGACTGGCTATTCCACCCCCAACATTAATATATGCTTTTATCGGCTTTCCATTTTTGTGTTCATTATAAATTTCCAACCGTTTTGAAATACTTTCTTCCAAATGTTTTTCATTAATAAATTCAAGATTATTCCGTTCTATTGCATTAGTTATCAGATTACGTCCTTCGGGGCTTAATCCGCGACCGACATCCGAACCGCCGCCAATAGATGCAGCTACCGATCTGTTGTGAAATATGTTCGACTTATTCAAAATATTTTCCATATCCAACCATGTAAAAAAAGGATCATTTGCACCAAAGTTGGATGAGCCGACAGAGGAAATTACAATTGGATTTAAATTTAAGGTTTCCAATGCTGCCAGCACTGAAATATTTAAACCGGGAAAAGAACCTGTCATACCGACAGCAACATTATCGTTTTCTTTTAAACCGGCATCTTTCAATAATTGAACAACTATAGCGGCAAAATTAGGATTTGTGGTTGAAAGCTTTGCGTCAATGTAACCTCTATCGGTTGTAACCAATGTATATTCCTGGCCGATCAATGCTGTTTGATTCGGGTCGTTAATAACATCAATAAAAACGCCATTTTCCAGTCGGTAGGTTTTAAGATAATTAGCTGCTAATTGGGAAAGTTGGGCGGCTTCAAGTTTTTCTTTGTACCAATCTTGCTTAACATCAACTTTGCTATTTTCCACTGCAATAAATGCAAGCAGTGATAAGGAAGATAAAATAATTAAAACAATGTTAGACTTGGCTCTAAATTTATACATTTACAATCTGTTTATAATTATTGGGGTAACAATTCACCCATGAAAAATATTATTAAAATCAAGCGTACAAGCACCGAGGTAATAAACAATACGCTAATTGTTTTAAAAACCCCTTGCTTTGCAAACCAATGAGCAATTAAACCGGGAATAACCCAGCCGACAGCTTGAAGTTCCAAGGTTGTAGTTGTTAAATCAATCGACATAAAATATCGCGAAAAATTGGCTAACAAGCAACCAATCAATAGGCTGAGCACCATTTGACGACGGCCATACAAAAAAGTATAATTACTCAAAGCTTTTATAATTAAAAAAGTAAGTAAACTTACACCTAATATTCCTATAAGCCGGTCGGGGTGTGAAAGCTGCAAAGCTATGTAACCGGGTACTACTATACCTCCTGCCGCCAGTCCGAAAACTTCGTAAGAAAGCAAACTAAAAATTAAACCTAATGTTATTGCTAATTCAATCATGTTATAGAACTTCTATTTTCAAAAAACTCAGCTGTTTCAGCTCCCATTCCACCCATATTTCCAATTGCAAGTATAGTGGAAATTTTTTCTGTAATTGATAATACTTTTTCAAAAACCTTTGTAGGTGTTGTCCAGCCTAAATTTGTAATTTTTTTCTGAGGCAACCCATAACTAACAGTCATATTTTCTACGACATCTGTTGATTGCCCAATTAATATCAGATAATCAATCTGATCTGATAATTTTTTACCCACCATTTCTGCCAACTGTTTGGCACGGTCGAGACGATCTTGACGAGTGTTTAAAAGAATTATACGATTTCCTTCAATACCGATTTCATCTCTTATTTTTTGCCAAACCATTAAAGTAGAATCAGGGTCGTTTGCTGCAAATGCATTGTAAAAAAACAATTGCTTTTGAAATGCTTCAACTCTGTAACGCCTTAATGCCCCGGCATCAGGAATAGCTTGGTACATTCCTTTTAATGCTGTTTCGCGATCAATTTTCAAATGCTGGCAAACTTCCAGAGCAAGGGCGACATTATCCTTGTGTTCAATATAAGTGAATCCATTCATTTCTTCTTGAGTTACTGATTGCGAATCAACAAAATGCGTTACAGTATTTCGTTTATCAGCTATTTTTTTTAGAGTTTGCGGTATTACATTCTCGGAAGTAAAAAGGAACTCATTTTTAGGAATAGTTCTTCCCATAGTTTCAGCAATTTCAGGCAAAGTATGTCCCATTATGTCCACATGATCCAATCTGACATTAGTCATAACACTCAAATTGGAATGTATCATTTGTTTTTCCGTAATACTCTGATATTGCGGTTGTAAAGCCATGCATTCCATTACTAATGCTTGTGCTTTTCGCGTTGCGGCATATTTAACTATTGACAGTTGTTCTAATATATTGGCATCTGATTTACGATAGATGTAAGTCTCGGTGCCGTCTTCAATAATTAAACGTGGAAAAGTTCCGGTTACTTTGGTAACGGTTAAAATCCCTCCTGCTCTTAAGCCAGCTCCTATCAAACGAGTTACGCTCGATTTTCCTCTGGTTCCGTTTATGTGAATTCTAATAGGAATAGAATAAATTCGTTTTTGATGGCGAACAAATTCGATCAAACCCACAATTGAAGCAACAATTATCAATATTAATAAAATGTAAAAACTATACATTTGGTATTCTTATAATTGTTCAGATTATTTTAACATAAACATTTTCATAGTCTCGATAGAATCCTCAGTATAAAGACGATAAAAATATATACCTGAATTTATGCGATTTCCATAATCATCTAAGCCCTTCCAAACTATTGAATATTTTCCTGCCTGCTGTTGTCCATTCTGAAGCGTTCGCACCAACTCCCCTCTTATGTTATATATTTTGAGTGAAACATTACTATGGTTTGGCACTGAATATTTTATCAAGGTACTTGAATTAAAAGGATTAGGATAGTTTTGTTCTAAATTATTTCCGCCGGTGATGATATTATCAATATCAAAATCTTCATCTATACCGGATATTATTGGAATAAATGGCAATTCAGTAGTGAATTTTATCGCAAATTCGCTCATTAAAGTAGAAGCAGTCGTATCATAAGTATTATCATAAACATATTGCAGGCCAATGTCCTGCGATTGGTTTTCTATACCTGTTGTCTCACTATTAAACTTTCTAACTTTTTTATATTGAAAAATAATTTCACCATCTCCACTTGTAGTATAATGATAGGCAGGATCTAATAATATTGCCTGAAAAAACTCATTTTTATGTTCAAAATTATTTTTATGTCCTATGCTGTCCCATTCAATTATGAATCGGTTGTTTGATTCATCATTATAATATAAAATTTTACCACCTTCGTTTGTTACATCATATAAATCATCCCAGAAAGGTGCGACCATACAATTTACATTATCATTATGTGGTAGAGGAGCATTCTCAGGAGCAATTTGTGATCCGCTACCAAAAGCTATCCAACCATCCGTACTTATCCGAAGTTGGTTATAATCATTCCCATAATAAGTAAAAGTAAAGGGTAAATTTACTGTTTCTGTATAATCACTAACTGATCCGGGTATATTTATTTGTGTCCCAATTTCATCTATCTCAAACCAATCATAAACAGGTGCTTGTTCAAATAAAGTATCAAAAATGGAATAAGCATAATAGCCGTAATCATCAGGTCCCGTAAAATCGGTAGGTACGGGTAAAGCTACAGGTATAATTAAACTATGATTTGTTTCATAAGGATAGCTTCCATCCTGAGTATAAAGCGTCAACGAATATTCAGCAAGGTACTTTGTTGGACAAGAAGGATCAACACTTACAATAAATGGATTTCCTGTGTTAATTTTAGTTGAATCAGTGTCTAAGGTTCCAAATGAGCCATAAGCATCATCAATTGTGATATATTGGTCATTGCTGCTTAATACACCCATAACACTGGGAGCCACATCAACGCCTGTATTGGCAATTGAAATAAATAATTCAACTGTTTCACCGGGATCCATCCGGTAGTTCCTTTTCGAAGCACCTTCATCATTTACGAGAGAATATTCATACATTAAAACACATCCCATAACTTCTTCAGGATATTTATAATACCATGAGTTGGCATTACTGCTAATATTTAATTCAAGAGTAATTATTTGACCTACCGGACAATTAGGTTTTATAAAAAATTGAAATGGAGTTCCGGTCAATGAACCGCCGGAAATAAGGTTTCCAAAATTTACGGGATTTGTGGTTATTATATCCACATACTCTGTTTCGACTACCGAAAGAGTAGCCTGAACATTGTTGGCAGTTTGGGTTCCCCAATTCTTAAGAGTGAAAGTAATATTACAATTTTCATTGGGATTGATAAAACCATCTGTATTCCCATCAATATCAACAATTACCGGATCGCCGTCAGCACCAACCTGTTCTCCAGTCTGGGTAACATCTATTGTTCCCTGATAAGGAATAACATTTCCCCCGCGTACTGTTACAGTCAATGTTCCATGCATTTCCGGTGTAAAACCAAGAAGCACTTTTCCTGTAGGATCGCTAACACCGGTAACAAATACGTCGTTTCCGCTTATGCAAACCTCGGCATCTGCTACAGGCAATCCTGATGAAGCAAATTTAATTGTAATTTCTGACTGGCTATATCCAACAGGTGCAGAAGTTTCATGAGTAACATTCACATCTAATGGAACATCTTTCCAAATATGAATACTGGGATCACCTAAGATACAATAAACTTTATAATGATATTCGGTATAATATTCAGGGCCGAAAATATCATACATAAAAAGTTTTCCACGTAATAAAGACTGACCTGGAGTATCCATTCCTTCTTGAAACATTCCAACATACATACCCATATCTATCTTATTATTATATGTTGTGTTTGTATTAGAAGTAGGGCCAACAAAGGCACAGGCTCCTCTTGGATTAGTCAATGAACCTAATTCAAGCCATTCTTCACCAAAACAATTCCCTTCATTGTAGTTAAACATCGAAACTCCACATCCTATACTGGTTATAAAAGTTAATTTTGCGCCATTGTTTAAACTGGAAACTTCCGAAGTAAAAAAATCATAGCAATTTGCATACCAACCATAAGACCAGCCTTCACCGCGATAGTTTAAATAACTTCGCCCTTCATTAATGGCAAAAAGAATGTCATCTATACCATAAGTACAGTCAGTTCCCCATTCGGTTCCATCACTCATAAGTGTGTCCACTGATGTAAAACCGCCATCTTCAAGCATTAAGTTTGCAGCAAATCTTTTAGTTTCAACTTGCGATTCATATTTATTATTTGAACAACAGACAGCTTTTTTAAACCAATCCGGATTTTCAGTATATGGATTTTTTTCGTATGATATAAATTTGTTTATCATTACCTGTAAAGTGAAATCATTCTGATTAGTAAGGCGGCCAATCATCATTTCGGGCAAGAAATCATCTCCATCTACACAAACAAAATAGTCTTCATTTGGGAATGAATAGTCAGGATAAGTTACTATTTTTTTGGGAAAGACGCCATCATCCCCGACTACTAAAACATATGTTGGTGGAAACTCCCAAGTATTATAGGCCTCTGAAATATGATCTTTGATAATAATAGGATTATTTGGATTAGCTCCAATATCGCTGAATTTCGTTAAATGCACATCAGTACCACTTTGTCTCTTCCAATCGGCATAAGGTTGAAAACTTGTCACAAATTCATCAGCCATTATACATAATATTACTTCCCGGCCATCTTCTGATCCACCGTAAAGATTATCTAATACATTCTGATAATTAAAAATAAAACTGCGATATAGCTTTGCAAAAGAAGGGCTAATTGCTTTTCTAAGAGTAGTTTTAGGGTTTATGACTTCGTCACTGCCATAGTTTATCCGAATTGTAATAGAAGAAACTACCTGCAATTCTTTTTTTGCAGGAATGTAACGAATAGGAAAAACTGAAACACGGGCAATGCGAAAATCACGAAAAACAGATGGCGGATCAACATTCACAAATTCCTTCGGGTAAATGTCAGAAGAATTATAAACATCAGGATTTTCAATATAAGGAGATTCCGCTTGTCCTTCAATCCAGCTTAATCGCGCCGGTTGCATATATACATTATCGAATGTTTGAACCTCATCAGCTTCTAATACTTCAACAGAAATACCGGAATGGTCAGGTATAGCTAATACTTTTGAAATATATGGCAACTCGGGATAACCGGGTTTTGTAGAGAAAATTTCAGTTAGTAAATCAACAGATTGGTAAGTTTTCCCTTCCTTTAATAGTTCATTTATCTCGAATCCCGATATCTCAATTTTAAGAATAGTGCTGTTATTATCATCGCTGAGTATTGTTACTTTCGGAGGGGTATTGGATACTTTCTTTTTATCCAAAGATACCCATTCTGCATTCATTTTAAAAGGTATGAATGCTGTAATAATTATAATAATTAAGAGTTGCTTAAACACAGTAGTCATATTTTGCTTATTAATTTATAAATTCACGTCCATTTTTTAATATTTAAGACACTTGCTTTATTCAAAGGTTGCATGAGATTAGCTAAATAGCATTCTGGAATATTACATATAAAATTTATTAGTGCCAAGCATCTAAATGCTTTCATAAAAAAGGCTGCCCTCAGTAAAAGACAGCCTTTATAAAAACTCGTATTATAATTGTTATTTTATAGTTATCTTTTCGGTTATTGCAAATTCAGTTGTTTCAATTCTGATTAAATAAACACCGGTTTTGAAATCAGAAGTATTTATAATATTGCTGTTTCCTTGATAAACCACTTGGCCAACAAAATTGAAAATCGCAACATTGTTGATTTGGCTTGGGCTCGAAATATTAATTACATCTTCGGCGGGATTTGGATAAATCGTAATTGAATTCTCTTTAAGCGTTGATTTTGTAATGTTAACAATGCTAAATTCACCATCACCGGTAGGATAAACATCTCCTTCGTAAGCATTGGAAACATTTTCCATAGAAAATTCTACGTTTTCTATTTCCTTTGAAACAGAATTCCAGACTTTCAATATTATTGGGTTTCCTTCAACATAACCTTTGTCGTTGGATAAAGTACTGAAAACAGGGAGTTCATTATCAAAATCATAAGTCGATGATATTTTCATTGCTCCAATCATTTTCACTCCATCAAAAGCAGCCACTTCGTCTCCAATTTCCAAACCTGAAATATATAATGTATAAACAGGATCGCCAGGATTTCCACCCTCGAAATTAAAATGAACGGGAAGAGGTTTTTCGTAAGAAGATGTTTTGGTATTTTCTGAAACATTATAAATTAAAATATCATCCGAAAACATATTAATTAAATAACCCTCGCCAGGATTTACATCACCCAGTCCATTTACCCAATTTGGGCCTATTTTCCTTAATACGTTTCCACCGGAATTTCTTATAAAATTAAGATTATCATTCAAAATGTTGCTAAAAGCATCCAATGCATTCATGCTTATATTTGGTAAATAACTTACAAATTGAAATCCGCTTGTTAATTCTATTGAAGTTTGAGGATTAACTGCTGATCCATTAACTATTAACAAATCGGATTCATTCATTTTAAACAAATATCCATCAACGGAAACCCAGTCGCCAATACCGTTAACCCAGTTCGGGCCAATTTTTCTAAACATATTACCTTCGGAGTTTCTAACAAAATCAAGATTATCGTTTAAATTATTTTCTAAAACCACAAGCATATCAGGATTTTCAGGCGAGCGGTTTGATGAAACAAACTGATAACCTTCGTTTAGATCTATTTCCTGTGATGTAGCCGGGGCAACAATCATTGTTCCTCTGTAAGGAATTACATTTCCCCCACGAACAGTTACCGCCAAAGTTTCCTCTATTTCGGTTTCAAAATTAATTATTACTTTACCTTCATTATCACTAAGGCCGGTAGAAAATATTTCATTTCCGGCGATACATAGCTGGGCATTTTCGAGAGGTAATCCTGAAGATTCCAAAGTAATTGTAATTTCCAATTGGTTAGCTCCAACCGGAATTGAGGATGGATGATCGACATTCACGGCCAATGGAACATCTTTCCAAATATGAATGCTGGGATCTCCCAAAACACAAAAAACTCTGTAATGATATTCTACCCAAGGATCTGTTCCATAAACTTCATACATACGAAACTTCCCCCGCAATAGCGCTTGGCCGGGAGTGTCCATTCCTTCCTGAAACATTCCCATATAAATACCTTTATCTATCT
>JAEINX010000104.1 GCA_016342645.1 Bacteroidales bacterium
ATTAATATTTTTTTTAATGAAAAAGATGTATATTTGAACCGAAATTAAAATTGTCCGATTAATAGGGGGCTAAGCCATTCTAACCCAAAAGTTACAGGAAATCTTTATTTTTATATTGGAAGAATTTATAATGCCAAAGGGGATGATAAAAACGCAAAAATTAATTTTGAAGAAGCAAGGAAAATATTTACGAAAGTGTTTAAACCCGACCATAAAGTTTTTGAAGTACTTGAGTTATATTTAAGAGAAAAATAAAATTACGTTGCATAATAAATAGGACTCTGAGCGGTCTGCAAGACCAAGCGATGAGTCGATGTTGAACTACATCCCAGCCCAATTTCTACATACTTAGTGTCTGAGGAAGTTATTTTGAAATTATTACTAGATTTTATTAAGCTAAAAACCGACATAAAATCCAATTATTCCAACTATTAATCCAACTAAAATGTTTATTGCTTTCATTGCAAAGAAACTTTTTCTTGATTCGGCAAGCAGTGGAATAGCTCCATGTCCGTCCTGAACAATAGAATTTGCTAGCAAAATACTAAAAGGGATAGTGCCGTTGGCAAAAAGAAAAATGAATATAAAATGAGGCCCGGATTGAGGAATAATCCCAATTAAAACTGCAATAATTAATATTTTAATCTGATTTACTTTTATCCAATCTTCAATATTTAAATACTGATTAAGAATGTTAAGCAATAGTAGAGTAGCAAAAGTCCAGAGAAAAATTTTCAAAAAATGTTTTTTAATAATATGACCCCACAAATGCTCTTCGAGGAAGTGATCGTTAACGGTAACAATAATAAATAAAGCTATAAAAGAAACAATTAAGAAAGTAATGCTTACCCAATTCCACTCTGAGTCATGTTCGATTTGTTCATGTCCATGCAGTAATCCAAAATCATGATTATGCCCGAAATCTCCAGTTAAAAGCCCAAAAATAAACAATACTAATCCGGCGATAAGTATTGCTCGCTGCATACTCATTTTCTTTAACTGAATAATTATTGCCTTAAAATTAAAACAAATACAATCAGCCTCATCATTATGAATTTTCATATGATTTTCAGAAAGTACCATCAAGGTTTTGTTTTTCATAAAAAAATTAATTACAAAACCACTTAAAATTGCAATTCCGAAAATGATTATTGTAAGAATAATTGTTGTTTTTGGAATCACAGAAATCATAAAAAACGCCTCATCCCCTGAAGTTGCTATCATTACAGTTACAAGAGCAGCAAAACTAAATATTTTATGTGCATATAATGACACAGCAGTATAAGCTCCAAGGCAACCTGGAATTATTCCTAAAAATGCTGCAAATACAATTTGAAGCCATCCTTTTCGTCGAAGTTGGGTGCTCCAACTACCTTTAGTTTGAACATTTATATATTCTATTATTAACATCATTACCATAACAAAACTGGTAATCATAATAGTGTTTTTAATTATTCCGGTTATAATATGCAAACTCATTGATTAAATTTTAGAGGAGCTAAGGTATAAAAAATTTCCAAATAATGAATATAATTGTAAACATGCTTAAAAAAATTATCCCTATCCATGCATAAATTTTCAACCATAATTTTGGTTTAGCTTCCGTTGGCATGTGTTTATCGGTTACTACTTTATAGTTCATAAAAGCCAAAATTGGTGCTGTAACAAAGGATAATGTTGTAGCGAGATCGACAAAAAATCGCATGCTTGAAGATAAATATCCGATTAATATTAAAGTTCCGGCAACTAAAAACAAAATCCAAATCCAGAATATCCAATTATTGTTGCGAAATGTGTTTTTGAGCTTAGGGAAAATTAATTCTGTTGTCGTTTTTAAAACCCGCGGATTTGCATCAAGACATGTTAAAGTTGTGCTAAACATTGTTGCTAAAGCGGCAATTGCAATAATTAGATAAGACCATTCTCCAATACTTCCGGTGTATAAATTAATTAATTGCTCGGCAAAAACATTTCCTTTTGGCGAAAGAACTTCGCCTGTCCCGTACATGACCAAAGCCCCCAAAGTTAAAAATCCTAATGCAAGAAATGCGGTTCCAATATAGCCGATTTTGAAATCAAGTAAAGATTCCTTTAGGCTTGGTGAAAAACCAATTTCCTTTTTCTTTTCAATTGACCACAATGAATGCCACACTGATACATCAATAGGGGAAGGCATCCACCCGACAAATGCTATCAGAAAAAGGATGTCAATTTTATTTGTAAAATCAAAACCTTCAAGAAGCTCTACAGGCTGTTTTACCGGAATATTTAAGGCTGAAAAAACGGCAATTATTGTCGAAACAGCTAATATTACGATAATGAATTTCATTAATTTATCCAAAATCGCATATCTTCCAATAATTAGGATTAGCATTGATGCGAACAAAATGATACTGCATAAGTTTAAGACGCTTATATTAAGCCCAAAAACATTATTGAGTATTCCTGCTGTTACAACCGTTACTGCTGCCTGAATAATAAACATTGTTACTAATGTAAGAATTGCGAAAGCAATAATTGCCCATTTTCCAATTTTTTTGTATCCGGTTATTAGACTATTACGAGTTGCTATCGCGTATCTTGGTGCAAATTCAAAGAAAGGATACTTCAAAATATTAGCAAGAATAAGTATCCAAACCAAATCGAAACCATAGGAAGCACCGGCTCGTGTTGACTGAACTAAATGCGAAACGCCTACTGCTGCTCCGGCATATAATAAACCCGGCCCAAGAATTTTTAAAAATCTCTTAAATTTTCTCTGAAATAACATCAAACTTTATCAAAATTTTTAATACTTGGATTAATACACATAACAGGAATTTGCGAAGTGTTGAAAATCATTTTTTCTTCCCAAGGGCCTAAAAGAAAAGAGGGGTCGTATTCATCGGCATTTGTTGTAATTAAAATCAAATCAGCTCGATTAGAAATCGAAAACTCAATTAATTGTTCGGCAAATTGGCCACCTTTTTCAGCTTTATTAACAAAATAAGGAATTTTATTTTCTTCAAATTCCTTTGAAAAATATTTTATTGTTTCATCTATCTCAATTATTAATTGAGGATTTGTTTCAAATATTTTGAATATTAAGACTTCTGAATTGAAAATTTTTGCAATATTTACTGTCCATGAAAGTCTTGATTTAAATATCTTAGAATTATAAATTGGAAGAACAATTTTTTTAAATCCTTGACTGACTACTTTTTTGTGAACCACAAGAACGGATGCCGGGGAGCTATAAATAATCCTCATTGCAAAACTGCCCGTCAAATTTTGAAAACCTATTTTTCCGTGAGTTCCAAGCAATAAAAGACTTGCGTTTATCTCAGAAGCAATTTGGGGGATAACTGAAAAAATGCTTCCTTCCTTTGATATGGTTTTTACGTTTATTCCATATTCATCAACAATTTTTTGGGCAATTTCAGTAAGTTTATTGTCAATATATTCAAGTTGTAATTTTTCTTTTCTTAAATATGCTTTTGAGTGCTTATTTACGACATGAAGTAATACAATTTCATAATTAATAAATTTAGCAATATTAATTCCGTGATTAATAGCATTTTCACAAACCTCAGAAAAATCAGTTGGGATAAGAATTACATTGTTTTTCTTCAAAACATGAATTTTTTGAATTTATATCCTGCAAATATAAGAGATTTTATAAGTTTTTAATTTATATTTTATGTCCTTAATTTATTCCAGATTTCCCAAGATCGATCAGCTTGGTTGTGAAACATAGAAAGTCCATTGATTGTTGTAGCGCCTTGTTTCTTAGCCATTTTTAAAAATCTTGTTTCCTCCGGATTATAAATCATATCAAAAACCAAATGTTCCTTTGTCAAAAAATTATAGGGAATATCAGGAATTTCGTTTGTATTTGGAAACATTCCGATTGGGGAGGCATTTATCAGAATTTTATGTTCGTCCAAAATAAAACGGTCGATTTGGGAATAACTCATTTGGTTTGAAATAAAAGGATTTCTCGAAATAAAGCTCACTCCGATACCAAATTGAGCAAGGACATATTTTGCGGCTTTTGCAGCTCCTCCTTTTCCGATAATTAAAGCTTTTTTATGATATGGTTTTAATAATGGGCTTATTGATTTTTTAAAACCATATACATCTGAATTATATGCAACTATTTTTGTTTTCTGATCCTTACGAATTATTTTGATCAAATTACTTGCTCCGATAAGTTGGGCATCCCTTTCAATTTCGTCAACATACTTTAATATGGCTTCTTTGTAGGGAAATGTCACATTTAATCCGCATAAGTTTGGTTTTTCGTTAATTATATCTTTAACCAACTTAATATCAGGAATAGCAAATGATTTATATTCTACATTTGTGATATTTCCATCTTTGAATTTATCATTAAAGTATTTTTCAGAATAAGAATGTATTAAAGGAAACCCTATCAATCCGTATAATTTTTTTTCCATAGTCCTAAATTTTCCCCATGACATACAACATGGCCTAACACAAAATAGGTTCTTTAAGTAATTCATCAAAAATAATAATTATTTAGAAATTTTGATTGATTTTTTCAATGGAATTGGGTAGAATGATAACTTCAAGTTTTATATTTAATAATTAATCGATATTTTTATTTTTATTGTTTTTCAGATTATCTTTCTTTTCACTTTCGGCAGCTTTTTCAATAATCCAAATGCTTAAAATTCCAATTACGATAAATATTATAGCTAACCAGAATTCTGTATTAATTGATTCAGGAAAAATTCTTTTGTAACCTGTTATGATAGCTTCTCCATCATCAAAAATCTTCACACCTAATTTATCAAATAAATAAATGGGTTTTTGCCAAGGCCAAAGAATACTAACCGAACCTAATATAAAACCTGTAAGCAGGGAAATGGTTTGATTACGATAGTTTTTAAAAACCCATGATAAAATATGCGAAAACAATAAAATTCCTCCAATTGCACCAATCAAAACAGGGAGAAGAATTTCAAAATTTCTATCATTAATTGCATCAATTGCAACTAATTGATAATTACCCATTATAAATAAAATAAACGAGCCTGATAAACCGGGCAAAATCATACTGCAAATTGCTGCAACGCCGCAAATTATCAGGTAAAAGAAATTATAATTTTCGGTGGCGGGGTTTAAAATTGAAACCAAAACAGCAATTGTTGTTCCGATTAAAAATGAAATAATTACTGAAATTGTCCACTTGCTGACAGTTCTTCCCACAAAAAACACAGAGGCAAGAACCAATCCGAAAAAATATCCCCAAATATAAACAGGGTAGTTAGTGAAAAGAAAATCAAATAGTTTCGCTAAACTAATAATTGCAATCAACACACCGAGTAAAATAGAAAGCAAGAAATATAGATCGGTATATTCAATAAAATCTTTTAATTTCCACTTGAAAAGTAATTTTATCGCATGAAAATTAAACGACTTAATCGAATTGATCAGTCGTTCAAAAATATTGGTAATTAGAGCAATTGTTCCTCCCGAAACACCGGGAATAACATTTGCCGCTCCCATTCCTATGCCTTTTAATATGAGAATAAAATATTTTTTCATACTTTTTTTTAATTGGGCTAAAATTAAAGTTGCAAAAATAGATAAAAATCAATACGAAATATATTTTTGTTTAGCAACCCACGATTTTAGTCTTGGGTTAAAAAATATTCAAGATTCTTTTATTAGCTTTTTTAACAGTTTAACGAATTATTCAGGGTAAAAAACAAACTCAGTATCCTAATAATTTAACAATTATCGCTTTTTTGTTTTAAAGGAATTAATTATTTCTATAATTGTTGGATTTTCTTTTAGTTCGGGTTTGAAAGAAAATAATTCATCATGGCTTGAAAAATTCATTTCAAGTGCTTCAATTAAAATCTTATATGATTCCTTGATGTTTCCCGATTCAAATAAATAGGATGATTTTCGATAGAAAAGTGAAGCATTTTTAGGTTGGGATTCTATTCCATTATCAATAGCTTCTAATGCTTTATCTATACCACTATGAATGGCAATCACCTCTGAATAATCAAGCCAAATTTCATGATTAAGCGGATTTGCTTCAATGACTTTAGCATAAGTGTCTATTGCTTCATCATACAATTTATTAAGATATTGTAAATCACCGAGATTGTATAAAAAATCAGCATTATTTTCATCTAAAGCAACAGCTTTCTGCATATATTTTAATGCTTTTTTTATTTGATTATTATCTTCATAAACCATTCCAACAGCCATAAATGCATCAGGGAAATTGTCATTCAATTCGATAGCTTTGAAATAATTTTCAAGGGCTAAGTCAATGTTATTGAGTTTTTCATAGCATTCGCCAATATAAAAATAAGTTAAAGCATCTTCCTCTTCGTATAATAATGTTTCTTTATAGGTGCTAATAGCTTTATTAAATTCCTTCAAACCGGCGAGGGAATTTGCTTTATTAAAATATGCCGAAGAAAAATTATCATCAATTGCAATCGCAAAATCATAAGCATCAATGGCTTTTTCATGCAATTCCAAATTAGAATATAAGACACCAAGATTAAACCATGCGGTTGATGAAAATGGATTATCGTCAAGGAATTTTAAGAAATATTCAATTCCTTGCTCCGAATTGGCATTAATTTCATAGCAAAACGAAAGTTCATAAATTACTGAATCGTTTTCAGGGTTAACTTTAATAGATTTCTTAAGATATTCAATTGCTTTTTCGTAATTCCCGAGGTTTTCATATTCAAAAGCTATATTGATATAAATTTCACCAATATCTTCACTATCAACTGTGGCCTTTTGATATTCTTCAATGGCCTTGTTATATTTGTTTAATAAACTGTAAATTGAGCCTTTTGTAAAAAATATTTCAGAATTATTGGGTTCAAGCATTTCAACTTCCGAAAGCAATTCAAGCGCCTTTTTTTCTTTATTTGTTGAGGCAAAATATTTTGCTCTTTTTAACATAACACTTACACTTGAAGGGTGTTGATCGGATGCAAGAGCAATTGCCAGTTTAATTTTATTTAATTTGTTAAACTCAAAATAATGGTCGATTATTGATTCAAATTCTTCAACATCGAAATAATAACTATCTTCATTCCTTAGCATTTCTTCAAAACGCTCAACTAAAGAATTCATTTTATAGTCTTCACTTTCGTTATTATTTTCTTCCATTCAAAACTTTATTTAAAATATGCTGCAAAATTACAACAATTTATTTTGGAATAAATAATTAGTATTAAATTAATATTAAATTTTGTTTTTTATTTGAGGAAGTATGGATTTTTTAGAGATTATTTCCTGAAAAAATTTCATTCAAATTGAAAATGATTTTCTTAAGAGCAGTTTTATTCTCGATCTTTATTTTTTCAATAAGATTTTTTAGCAAATTAATGTTCGGTTCGATATTATTATTTTCAATAAATTGAATTATCGAATCTGTCAACAATTTCTTATCATGCCAATCACCGATCAGGGTTTCGGTAGAATTTATTTGTTGAAGTAAAACTTCGGTTGTTTCATCCTGATTAACTACCAATTTGATTTTTAAAATACTCTTTAACACTTTTAAATGCTTTCTTATTTCATGTAAAGCTTTAATGTTTTCCAGCTCATTTCTGATTTGAATTATTTTGTTAAATTCGTTACTAATAAGCTTTTCTATTCCCAAACACAAGTCTTCATTATTGATTGTTTCAATAATTTGCTTTGCTTTTTCGTTTTTTAAATCGAAATCTTTTTTGTTAAATTCAATGAGAGCTGTTTTTGTATAAATACCGTTTTTTTCTTCAATTTCTGCAAGATGATTTTTATAAATTTGTGTCTCTATTGAATCATATTGACCGAGTATCATAGTTTCAATTTGAATATTACGAAGCTCGCCGGCGGGCTTGAATATTTTTGAAATTATGACAGATAACTTCTTTTTTTTAAACTCTTTTCCCTTAATGACTTTTACCAAAACCAGAATTGCTCTCAGATTTTTAATTCCAACTCTAAGCTGGTGAATATGATCTTCTTCCAAATCAAGGCATAAATCAACATTCAAAAGGAATAAATTAACAGCGTCTTTATAAATTTGACTTAAGATGTATTCACAATCAGAATTTTTCATTTAAATCTATATCACATCACTCATTGAAATTCCTAAAGCAGTTGCAACACCTTTTCCATAAGCGTCATCGGCTTGTAAACAATTTGTGATATGGCGAATTTTAATTTCTTTTGGTGCATCTCCCATAGCTCTTGCCGTATTATCAAAAAGAAGTTGTTGTTGGCTTTTATCCATCATTCTGAATAAATCACCGGCTTGAGAATAATAATCATTATCTTCTCTGTGGTCCCAATGTCCGGCAGCTCCCTCAATTTCAAGTGACGGTTCTTTAAAGTCAGCTTGTTCTTGCCATTCTCCATAACTGTTAGGTTCATAGCCTAAGGTAGAACCGTAGTTTCCATCAACCCTCATTTGTCCATCTCTATGGAACATATTTATGAAAGGGCAACGTGATTTGTTAACCGGAATTTGATAATGATTAACTCCAAGACGATAACGTTGAGCGTCACCATAAGAAAACAATCTGCCTTGCAGCATTTTGTCTGGTGAAAAACCAATGCCGGGAATTATGTTTGCAGGATTAAATGCTGCTTGCTCCACATCGGCAAAGTAGTTTTCAGGATTTTTATTCAGTTCAAAATATCCTACATCAATAAGTGGATAATCTTTATGTGGCCAAACTTTTGTTAAGTCGAAAGGATTGAATTTGCATTTTTTAGCTTGTTCATCGGTCATTATTTGAATTTTCATATCCCATTTTGGAAAATCTCCTTTGTCGATACTTTCTAATAAATCTCGTTGATTGCTTTCTCTACATTTCCCTATTACTGTCTCAGCTTCTTGGTCTGTAAGATTTTTAATACCTTGTTGTGTTTTAAAATGAAACTTCACCCAGTTTCTTTCATTTTTATCGTTAATCAAACTATATGTATGACTGCCATAACCATTCATGTGGCGATATGACAATGGAATTCCTCGGTCGCTCATTGTAATTGTAACTTGATGAATTGCTTCGGGAAGACTGGTCCAAAAATCCCAATTGTTTAATGCGCTACGAAGATTTGTTCTGGGGTCTCTTTTTACGGCATGGTTTAAATCAGGGAATTTCAATGGGTCTTTAAGAAAAAAAACAGGCGTATTATTCCCAACCAAATCCCAATTACCTTCTTCTGTATAGAATTTCATTGCAAAACCGCGGATATCTCTTTCGGCATCGGCAGCACCACGTTCGCCGGCTACGGTCGAGAAGCGAACAAACATTTCAGTTTTTTTTCCTATTTCAGAAAAGATTTTTGCCTTTGTAAATTTTGTAATATCATGCGTTACGATAAAAGTTCCAAATGCACCTGAGCCTTTTGCGTGCATACGTCTTTCCGGTATTACTTCTCTATCAAAATGTGCTAATTTTTCAAGAAACCAAACATCTTGTAAAAGCATTGGCCCTTTTTTTCCCGCTGTCATTGCATTTTGATTATCAACTACGGGAGCTCCGGAGCTAGTTGTTAGTTTTTTTTTCATAGTAATAATTTTTATTTATATAATTTCTAAAGTTACAATTTTTGTTTCATTACCAACAAAATTAATAATTTGTTTTCACTTTATCGCTAAATTTGAGGAATAATATTTTTTGAAAACACATACATTCCAAAAAAAAGTATAAATCCATGCTTGAGAAATTGGGAACAAGATTAATGGGGCTTAGCGGAATAACCCTACCTATTTGTTGAGTAAAATAATTAATTCAACTTCAGTCTTTTCTGCTTAAATTCATAAAGCCAATCTAATGCTCCGTCCGTATTAATCCAAATTGACCAAGCATCATAAACATAAGAAATCGCTTCATTTTCATCTCCTCGCCCAATATATTGAGGTAGTTCATTTGGCATTTCTTTAATTCCTAACATAAAGTCAATTACATGTTTATTACTTTTATAAGCTTTCAGTAATTCTTTATCATTTTTCGCTGTTTGTCCTGATTTTTTAAAGTGATACAAAGTATTGTTATAATTCCAAACCGCACAATCTTCTTCTTCGTTATTTTCCATAAATGATTTAAACTTGGCCAAGTCGTTTTTACTCAACAATAAAGTTGATAATAAATATCTAAATCCCTGATTGTCATTTGGATTTAACTCCAACAATTCTTCATAGATTTCAATTGCTTTATCAATTTCCTTTTTAGCATACAAACATTCAGCAAGTCCGGCTTTTGCTCGCATATAAGGCCGTGTTTCAATCATTCCCCAGAAATGTCCCTTTTCTTCCTTGAAAAATTTCTTTCCAAGTGACTTTTCACCTGCAATAACAGCTTTTTCATAAATTATTATTGCCTTGTCAATGTCTTTTTCAATACTTGCAAGATAATTATAAGCATCAGCATTGTTGGGGTCAAGTTCAAGAGCTTGTTTAACTAATTTCTTTCCTTTTGAAACCGGTTGTTCGTAAGCTTCATAAACTAAATCTTGTGAGCGTCCCTTTTTATCAGTTCTTTCAGGCAGATCATCAAGGCTTTGTCCCTGCATATTTTTCAGAAAGTCATTAATTTCATCTGTGGTTTCAAATCCTTGCTTTTTAATTTCTTCCATTAGTTTTGCAAGGCCTTTTTCTGTACTCATTCTGTCAGAATTTTTGTTTTTACTCATAATTTCTCCTTATTTTGCCAAATCTGAGATAATTGTTACACCATAAGCCTTACCTCGCATTTGTCATTTGTTTACATTTTGTTAAATAGCAAATTAGCAATTCTTTTTCTGAATTATTATAAATTTTCATTTTTTATTAAGCAAAAATAAAAAAAATCAAAATACTTATCATGTATTAATTGTATTGATACTTCTCGGTTAAAGAAAAATCACCATCAAAAACTAATATGCTTACAAAAATGGCTGAAGCCCAACAGAAGATAAGATTAAGACGGTTTCGGTTATTAATCACAGCAATTTGTAGAATGAAACCGCCTCTTAGCAGAGGCAGTAATTTATTTCCTAAATTTGTGAGATTAAATAAACTTAATAAATTCACAAACATGAAACATCCATGGCGAAAAAATTTCGACACACAGGAGAATGATTATATTTTAACGAACCCCATAAAATATTAAGTTAAATAGAAATTTTAACACTCTAATAATCTACTATCATAAAAATATAAACAGGTGAAATTATTTAAAACACTAATATCAAATTCACATTTTATAATACAATATTGATATATTTATAGTATAATTATAGAATATAACTAATATTGCATTTGAATGAGGTCGCAAAAGGAAAATATATTATTTTATATGAGCAGTGAAAAATGGAAAAAATACTGTATTGCAGAAAAATAGAAATAATAAATAAATTTGCCTATTTACAACCATATCAATAAGCTAAAAATGAAAAGAAAAAATCATCATAAAGTGGAGATTATATTTAATAATCCATTTTACAACAAATTATTATTCCTTTTAATTGTAATCATCGTAGGTTTTTCACAAAAAGTAAGTGCTGAGAATAGCTTTGAATTGTTATCTCCCGATAAACAAATCAGAATTCAGATTAATGTGGAAAATACAATTCAGCTTTCTGCATTTTTTGAGAACGAACAATTGTTTGAAGTGAAGAATATTGCTTTAATCGAAAATGATCAATCCAATGTTTTTGGAGATTTTAAAGTATTAGATACCAAGATTGATTACATCGAAAATAAACTTTATCCTGTTGTTAAAACAAAATCAGCGGTAATAAGTGAAAAATACAATCAGCTTGTAATTTCATTTAATAAATTTAATATCGAATTCAGGGCTTATAAAGAAGGAATAGCTTATCGTTTTATAGGAAAAGATGATAAAACGATCATCATACAAAATGAAAATATGGATATTGAATTTAAGGATAATACTCAGTTGTATTTCCCTGAAGAAGTAAGTATGCTTTCGCATAATGAACAACTTTACAAAAACGACAGTATTGAAAATATAGAAACCAATAAATTTTGTAGCTTACCAATGCTGGCAATTCCTAATGAAATTAATGTTTTAGTATCTGAAAGCAGTTTGCATAATTATCCTGGTATGTGGCTAAAAAAAAGTGATAGAAACACATTAAGGGCAATCTTTCCACAATACCCTAAAGAAACAAAATTAATTAAAGACAGAAACGAAAAAGTAATTACCACCGAGGAATATATTGCAAAATGTAATGCAAAGCGAAATTTCCCGTGGCGTATATTTGCAATTGCGAAAAACGATTCTGATCTATTAATAAATCAGCTTGTTTGGATGTTGTCTGAAGAAAATGTTTTAAAAGAAACAGACTGGATAAAACCGGGCAAGGTTTCGTGGGATTGGTGGAATGCAAATAATATTTACGGTGTTGATTTTGAATCAGGAGTAAACACCGAAACCTATAAATTCTATATTGATTTTGCTTCAAAATATGGTTTGGAATATATTATTCTTGATGAAGGATGGTATAAATTAGGAAATCTGCTTGACGTAGTTCCTGAAATGAATATTCAGGAACTTGTTGATTATGCTCATAAAAAAAATGTTGGAATTATTCTTTGGGTAATATGGAAAACTCTTGATGAACAACTCGATGAAGCACTTACTCAATTTGAACAATGGGGTGTGAAAGGAATAAAAGTTGATTTTATGCAACGCGATGACCAATGGATGGTGAATTATTACGAGAAGATTGCAATTGAAGCTGCTAAACATAAACTTTTGGTTGATTTTCATGGTAACTATAAACCGGCGGGTTTGCATCGAAAATATCCAAATGTATTAACACGTGAAGGACTTCGTGGTTTAGAACATAATAAATGGGCCGATTATATTACTCCTGATCATAATCTTACTTTACCTTTTATTCGAATGGTTGCAGGTCCTATGGATTACACGCCGGGAGCAATGAGAAATGCAGCAAAAGGGAATCATGCGATAATTTTTGATACCCCTATGAGTAAAGGAACGCGAGTTCACCAAATGGCAATGTACGTTGTTTTTGAAAGTCCTTTGCAAATGCTTGCCGACAATCCATCAAATTATATTCGAGAGCCAGAGGTTATGGAATTTTTAACTCCGGTTCCTACTGTTTGGGACGAAACGAGAATTCTTGAAGCTAAGATTGGAGATTATATTGTTAATGCTCGTAGAAGTGGAAATGAGTGGTATATTGGAGCTATGAATGATTGGGATGCACGGGAATTTAACATTCAACTAGATTTTCTAGAAGAAGGAAAATCGTATCAAGCTATAATTTTTAAAGATGGTAAAAATGCTCACCGTCAAGGAAGCGATTACAAAAAAGAAGTACTAAATGTAAATAAGAATGGTAATATTACTATAAAGATGTCTCCCGGAGGTGGTTGGGTAGCAAGAATTATTCAAAAATAATTTAAGAATTATGAAAAAATCTAAATTCATTACAACACAATTACTTATTACTTGTGCATTATTATTTCTTATTGCATGTAATCAGGATAAATCTGTGAATCAAACCCCCAGTTTTATGGATAATTATTCTGTTTCTGAGCTTAATTTAAAGGGTGATACTTCAGAATTCTCTTACGAAATAACTTCAAAATCAAAGACACAAGGAATAATAGTTTATACATTAAAATTAAAAAGTGACAAAGACATCGTGCCGGGAGAAATAATTTTGAATTGGCGAATACCTTCTGCTGATATTTGCGGGCAGTGGACAACCCAATCGCACAAACATAAATTCCTTTATCCGGAATGGAGTGGGAATGCAAATGTTACGTCTTATGCTGCCAGCAATGCACCGGTATTTACTTTATACAGTAGTACCGATCAAAATAAGATCACATTTGCCTGTTCTGATGCCTTAAATAAAATAACACTACATGCTGGAGTAAAAGAAGAAGATGGATTTTTTGATTGTGAAGTAATCCTTTTTAATGAAAAAGTTCCTGCTTTTAAAAATTATGAAATCAAAATTCGTATTGATACGCGAAATATTCATTTTTCTGAATCCTTGAGCGATGTGGCTGAATGGTGGACTTCAATGCCAGAGAATAAACCTTTACAAGTTCCTGAATATGCCAGACTACCGATGTATTCAAGTTGGTATAGCTTTCATCAGAATTTAGTGGTTGATGATGTGTTAGAACAATGCCGTTTGGCAAAGGAGCTTGGATACGAATCCATTATTATTGATGATGGTTGGCAAACAATAGATAATAATCGTGGCTATGCTTTTACGGGTGATTGGAAACCTGAACGAATCCCTGAGTTTAACAATTTTGTAGATAGTGTTCATCAGATTGGGATGAAATTTATTTTATGGTACTCAGTTCCGTATATTGGCGAAAATTCTCAGAACTACGAGCAGTTTAAGGGTAAATTTCTAAATTATTGGGGAGGTAAATGGGGTGGAAGTTATACACTCGATCCTCGCTATCCTGAAGTCCGTGAGTTTCTTA
>JAEINX010000105.1 GCA_016342645.1 Bacteroidales bacterium
CATGCTTATCAAATTCAATAGCTGCCAATAAGCTGCAAGGCGATTTATCACATTTTCCTGTTCGGCATAAAGTTATTTCGTTGCAGCAGCTTCTGCCCAAAGGCCAGAAAAGATCGTTCATTTTCAAAACATCATAGCCTGAAACCCGTGAAATTATCCTCATTGCTTCAATGCAAGCCTCCCTGATTTCTTTATCGGAATTCATTGGTTTTCTTGCTTTCAGATCATTCTTTAGATTTTCGTCAATCACTTCAACACATCCCATTCTTAACAAAACTCTTTGCATGTGATAATCCATAATGGGAATTAGGTTTTCGGGATCTTTGATTTTTATCAGGCCGGCATCGCATAATAACTTTAGAAGAAAAGAAATCTTTTTTCGCTGAGGGTCGGAAAATACTTTCACGGTCGGCAAAAACTCATAAAAACCACTTTTATCATCATTATAAAGAAATCCTTTTGATTTTCCTAACAGATCAGTAATACGATTTCTAAAATGTTTGTTAGCAAGTTTTCCGATTTCTATCATTTGTCGGGCTCTTTCACTCAGGCGGTCGAGGGTGCAGATGTTTTCGGAATGGTTTTTTGCAAAGACATCCGAAAGCTTTTCCATTAATTCTTCAATAGTAGAATTAGACAAAAATTCAGGATCGGTCAATTCGGGTGTATGTTTTTGAATATTCATAAAAACATATTCAAGATAATCCCAGCCGAATAAATTCTTTTTTTCATCAGCCAGATTATATGTTTGATGGCAAATAGCAACCGAGAAAAAATACAGCCGATTCCGGTTTTCAACAATATCATCAAATTTCAGGAAATCACGCTCAAGGAAACTTTGCCTGAATTTAAGTGATATTATAACTTCACCTATATCGGCGCTTTTTGTTTTATTTAGGATAACTTTTGGCATTTCTTCTTGTTAAATCGTGAATAAATTTTATAATAATTATTTGTCCTGATTTTATTTCTCGCAAAGATCGGAAAGATAAAACGCAAAGTTGTCGCAAAGATATTATAATTCAGGATTCTGTGTAAATTTCATTTTCTGTCATATTGTTTACTTTGCGTGTTTTGCGATTTTCTTAATTTGCTTTGCGTGAAATAAAATAAAAACCAAATTAATTATTTTTGGTGAGCCTTTTCCCATCATTCTATCTTTTCTCCCTTAATGGTAATTTTGTTCTTCGTTTTCCGTCAAAGCAACAAAATGCATTAGCAACAGCTCCGGCAGTCGGTACAAGCCCAATCTCACCAATTCCTTTTGCCCCATACGGGCCGACCGGATCGGCTTCTTCAACACCGATAACTACTACTTTCGGCATATCGGTAGTCCTTAGAATTTTACAATCTTTCAATTTATCGCTTTTCAGTTTGCCGTTTTCCATTGGAAGTTCTTCACATAAAGCATAACCCAAACCCATGTTGACGGCTCCCTGAATTTGCCCTTCAAAAAACATAGGATTCATAATTTTTCCGGCATCGTGAGCTGCATAAACGCAGTCAATCTCACCTTTATCATTCAACACAACCAATTGTGTGGCATAACCGTAAGAATAATGAGTGATGATTTCCTTCACATTATCGCCTGGCTTTGTAGTCCAATCGCAAACATAGCTACCAAAATATATGTTCCCGACAATATCTTCAAGCTTTGAATTTTCAAGGCCTTGATTTATTTTTTTTGCAGCATCAATAATAGCATTTCCCAGCAAAGCTGTCGCTCGTGAAGAAGTTGTCATTCCGGTTGGAATTCCTGCATTTGTTTCAATTTTTACTTCTATAAAATCAGGATCAATTCCTGTTTCCTGACAAAGAGTCTGGATAGCCATATTTTGAACCCCCTGCCCCATTTCCGTCCAGCCGTGTTGAATCAAAATATTAGTAGGTGATTTGATTTCGATAATGACTTTGCTTTCGTCAATCATACCATTTCCAACACCCGAATTTTTTATTCCGCAAGCAAGTCCGGCGTATTTAGCTTTATAAAACTCATCTTTTACGGCAAGTAAAGTCTTTCTAATTCCGACACCTGCTTTCAACACTTGTCCGGTAGCTGTTTTCAGGCCTTCGGTCAGAGCATTATCGTATCTGAATTGCCAGCGGTCGAATCCACCTTTTTTGCATAATTCATCAACAAGGCTTTCGAGAGCAAAAACTACCTGATTTGCCCCAAAGCCTCTCATAGCACCACATGGAATATTATTTGTGTAAACCGTTATTGCTTCAATATCGGTTTCAGACACATAATACCCTCCCGAAGCGTGTCCGGCAACTCGTTCAAGAACTTTTGTCCCAACCGAAGCATAAGCACCCGTATCACCAACAGCCCAAAGTTTTAAAGCTGTCAACTTACCTTTCTTATCGCAAGCCAAAGTCATATCCATATAAACAGGATGGCGTTTCGGATGCATCCTTATTGATTCTTCGCGAGTCAAGGAGAGCTTAACACAAGATTTTAAATTATAAGAAAATAAAGCCGCATGACCCTGAACCGTCAAATCTTCCTTCCCACCAAAACCGCCACCATTTGGAACTAGAATGACATTAATGTTTTCTTCGGACAATCCCAAAATGGAAGCAATTTGTTTTCTATCAACATAAACTCCCTGCCCCTGACTATATAATTCAATTTTATTATCTCCGAGATATTTCCCTATCGCAGCTTCCGTTTCCAAAAAAGCATGTTCAATTCTTTGAGTCTGAAAAATATTATGTGCAATAAAAGCTGAAGAATGAATACTTTTCTGAGCATTACCATTTTTTACGATACATTTCTCAAGAATATTGGATTTGCCTGAATGTACCTGAATTGAATCATCCTTAATTGCATCAAGCATGTCGGAAACAGCTTGCAATTCTTCATATTCCACATCAATCAATTCAATGGCTTTCCTTGCAATATCTTCTGTTTCGGCAACTACTCCCGCCAAAACATCGCCAATATAATTTGTTATCTCACCTTCGGCTATCATCAAAGGCCAATCCTGAAAAATTAAGCCTGTAAAGCGTTTGCCGGGAATATCTTTTGCTATAAATATTTTTACAACACCTTCAAGTTTTTCTGCTTTTGAAATATCGATTTTTATAACCTTAGCTCGCGGATGCTCACTAAATTTCAAAGCTGCATGCAACATTCCCTCAAAACGAATATCATCAACGAAATTTCGTTTTCCGAGAGCTGTTTCAAGAGCCTGATATTTTCTGTAAGGTTTACCAATTTTGGCTGAGTTTTCACTAAACTCAATATTTTTATTTTCATTTAATGATTTTGAAGCAAGCTCAATTGCATCCAGAATTTTCACATAACCTGTGCATCGGCAAAGATTAGGTTTCATGGCTTTTTTGATTTCTTCACGGCTTGGGTTTTTGTTTTCTTGAAACAAAACTTTAGTTCTCATAATAAATCCCGGAGTGCAAAAACCGCATTGAACTGCACCTTTTTCAACAAAAGCTTTTCCAATAATTTCTCTGACCGTATCCGGTATGCCTTCCATAGTTATTATTTCGGCACTTTGAAGGCTTTTCATTTTCGTCATGCACGAGAGTTTTGCTTTTCCATTAATCTCAACTGTGCATGCACCGCAGACTCCCTGACCGGAACATCCGTCTTTAACAGATGTAATATTCAACTCATTGCGAAGATATTTTAATAAAGTTAAATCTCCGTCGCCTGAGTAATTATGTTCCTTATTATTAATTTTTAGTTTAATCATTAATTCTTAAATGATTTAAAATTTATTATTATTTTGATAAAATTTTATAAGAAATTGATTTGTTAATAATGTTTTTGAGGTGTCCATTTAGTTACTTATTTTAATTGCTTGACATGTAATTGGCTGTGCAATTACCATTCTGTTAATTAGGCTATGAAAAATAGTTTGCTTATAAATTGAGCGATTTATTCTAAAACTATATTCATCTAAGTATTTTTCAATATGTTCTTCATGTACCCATGAGTAAACACTACGTAACCATGATTTTACTTGATGAATAATAGTATGCATTTGTTTCATGCTCCCACCTTTATCAGAATATTTCTGTTCAATATTGAATTGTCTACTAATTGGAGCATACCCTGTCCATTTATCTGTAGAAACTTGTGCCTCTGTAGAAATATGACTATCGAATATTTTAATTAATGATTTTGATGAATAGTCTTCTATCTTTTTAAAATAAGCACGTTTTACTTTTCCTGATTCTGAAAGTTCTAAAGCTCCAATAATTTTCTTTTTCTTGGAATCCTTACTCCTGCCTTGTTTATGAGTTTCTTTTCCACCAAAAACAAACTCATCTACCTGAACATCGGCTTTCAGTTTATATTTACAACTGCTTTTCATTGCAGACCTAATCTTATGCATAAACGTCCAAGCAGTTGTTCTACTTATACTATAACGTTTTGATACTTGTGTTGCTGACAAGCCTTTAGTTGTTGCACTCATTTCAAATACAATAGTAAAAGCTTTACGAATTCCAAAACGCAATCGGTGAAATATAGTATTCGCAGTAGGACTCTCTATATGATGACACCTGTTGCAATCTCTTGCTAAATTTTTTTTTCTAACAGTATATTTGGTATGGCCACATCTAATACATTTATAACCACTTGACCATTTGATATCTGACAAATATTGCAAGCAAGAAAAATCATCTGGGAAGTTTTGCGTAAATTCTAAAATATTTTCTCCTTTAAATTTCATGATGTGATTTTAATCAAAAATTTTTTCACAATATAAGTAATTAATTTAACACCTCAATAATTTTTAAACCAGTGTGTTGTTTCTTAATTGTATTATGCCTAGCATTTATTACAAGCTGGGCTTTTCTAAATTTTTGAATTACTTCGTTTCATATAGATACTTACCATTCCATATTCTCCATCCTCCATTGATTTAATAGAATGTTGAACATCAATATTTGATCCTAATTTACTTGTCCATAAACCATTATCAATTTGACGTGCAGCATGTGTAGGAACACCCATTGGGTCAACGAAAATAGCAATTTTTCTATACCCTATTTCAAATTCACCATTTTCACAAACTTTATAACCAATATATTCAAATAATTTGATGAATGCCTCTATGTTTATTTCTCTTGGAACATTATTTGGCCAATAGTAAATAGTTGAAGGATCAGGCCAATACCATTTTGTATTATCTCCAAATGCCCATGCAATACAATTGTATGCTGGAGAATGGGGACTTGTAACCAAAAATGGATCAACTTTGCTATTTGGAAATTGTGAAAAATGAACTAAATTCATACATAATCATTCTTTGAAGCCCATTCTATCCAGTCTTCTTTCATTTTTTCAACTTTTCCTATATTTTCAGTTTTTATTGGATTTTCTCCTGTAATTTTCTCCAAGGCAAAAAACCAATGATCATTTGCTTTTTGAAGTTCTCTTATTATCCATGGTATTGCAAGACTTCCAAGAGAAATAATTTCCTTATAGGCTGAATTAGAAATCATAACGGTACTACTTGAAACAAAAAGTGTATCGCTTTTCCATCTATCTTTAAGTCTTAAAAATTTTCTAAACTCTTGTTCCTGTAATTTCTTTAAAACAAAAACGCTAGTTCCGATATATATATTCATAGCATTCGAAAAATTAATACTTAAAGTATTAGCCTCTGCTGTAACACCAATAGGTTGAACATATTCCGTTTTAACAAAAGTGCTATTCATAATCATTCAAATAAGTTTCTTGTTTTATCTGTTATACAATTTTCAAAAGTACTATTTTTTAAATTTCGCAAGTTATCAAATTCTGATTTTAACGTTTCAATAGTTTTACCAATCATACCTGTTTTATAAACATCAATATCCAGAATGAATGGTAATATTCCCTTCAATGGTTTTTCAATTGTTTCTGTTACAATAACATTTGTTCCTTCATTATCACATGGCACGTCAATTTGCATGAAGAAATTACGAAAAGTTTGAGGTAAACATTGAGGAATTGGTGGCATATTTATGATATAATCCTGAAATCGCTCCATTGATATTGGGATTTCAATCTTATTAATGTATCTTAATGCAATTCTCGTAATTTTATTTGGTTTTAAGTTTTTATCATAAATTGCCCATAATCTTAGAGCTTCCTCTGAAAAATGATTCCATTCAGAATATGGTTTTAACATATTAAATGTAAAACCATCAAGTCGAATTTGAACTTGACAAGTATTATCTTTATTAGAGAATAAAAAACCTCGCACCTGTGAATCTGACTCATTTCTTATTTTCTTATTCTCCTTAAATTCAAATTTTTCAACAAAATTTATCTGTTTCTTTTTGTTTGGATAAATCTCAGAAATTAATGAATGAATCTTTTCTAGTTTTTCAATTGAGGAATCTGCTAAATGATCAATTCTTAAATCAAATATTGCTTCTCGTATTGGAGGTAAATTATATTTCATAAATCATTTGAATCAATTTTTTGGTAAAAATAATAAATTTATTTCATAGAAACAAAGTTCCAGAAATTTATTTAGTATGATTTTGATAAAAAATGATTATTGAAATAAAATATCCATATATAATAAAATCCTGAGTAAGCCTATTTATTATTTTTAACTTTGATGTATTAAAAACAATCTCAATCATTCCTCAAATGTTTTTTCATTTCTCCCATCTCCAAAATTTCAATTTTTTTTCCGCTTGCTTTTATTAAACCTTCATTATTTAATTCTCTCATTGACCGAGCTAAAGAAGGGCGTGTTATTCCAAAGTAATCAGCTAATTGCTGTTGGGTTTTGTCAAGAATAATCGTTTTGCTTTTCTGCTTATTTGAAATTTGCATGAAATAAAAGGCTAGCTTTCCTTTAATTGTTTTCAGGGATAAGAATTTTAACTTTCCGGTTACCGTTACAAAACGATTAGAAACAATTCGTAAATAATTCTCTAATATTCTATTATTTGAGTTGAATAATTTTAACAAATCATTTTTATAAATTATTAAGATTTTCGTTTCAAGATTTGCTACAATATTAACAAGCAGTTTATTATCATCGGCAAATAAGAAGGCTTCGGCAAAAGTATCGGGAGCAAAAACATCTTCAATTTTAATTACTTTTCCGCTATAATCAACAACCTCGCCTCTAATACTTCCCTCAATAAGAATAAAAAGTTTATCACATTTGTCTCCGCTATACGCAATTATTTCTTCCGACTCAAAAGATTTTATTTGATGATGAATGAAATTCAGTATATGAGCTATTTCACCCGGGTTAATTCCTTTAAAAATTGGGGATTCTGAAATTTTTGTGTACATGTTTTAAGTATTAAAATGTTTTACAAATATATAGTTTTATATGATACTCGTATGAAATCCTAATTCAGATAAACCTGAATAGAAATATCTTAAAAACTGAATAAATTAATCACAAAGTAAAGCCAATATTTACAAATTTTAGACACAGAGTCAATCCTATTTATCTATTTTTTGAACACAAAGTCAGTCATAATAAATTTTTCTCTTTTGTAACCAATGTTACATTTTTTCAACATCAGCTAATCTACTTTTGCAAAAGAAATTTAAAAAAGAATTGAAATGAAGCGAGATATTATAAAAATTGATGAAGATTTATGCAATGGATGCGGTTTGTGTGTTCCGAACTGTCACGAAGGTGCTCTTCAGGTCATTGATGGAAAAGTCAGATTGATTAGCGATTTGATGTGCGACGGGCTTGGAGCCTGTATTGGCCATTGCCCTGAAGGTGCAATCACTATTGAACATCGTGAGGCAGTTCCTTATAACGAAACTTCAGTAATGGAAGAAATGATTTCTAAAGGAAAAAATGTAATCATTGCACACCTGAAACATTTGAAAGATCATAATGAAATCGGATTTCTCAATGATGGTATTTCGTATTTAAAAAAGAATGAACAGAACCTAACTTTTGATCTTAACGAAGTTTTAATCAAAATACAAAATAATGAAATTATGAATAATCAAGAAGAAAAAATGGCTTGTGGATGTCCGGGAAGCATGGAAAGAACATTTGATATTCCGGCTTGCGAAACAACTAACGACACTCCTCAAACAAAATCAGAACTCAGGCAATGGCCTGTTCAAATGCACTTACTCAATCCGAATGCACCTTTTTTCAGAAATGCCGATGTTGTAATTACAGCCGATTGTGTTGCTTTTGCACTTGGAAATTATCATCAAAAATATTTAAAAGGAAAAAGTGTAGGAATTGCCTGTCCTAAACTTGATTCTAACACCGAAAGCTATATTGAAAAGTTCAGGCTTATGATAGATGAAGCCAAAGTGAATACAATTACCGTTATGATTATGGAAGTTCCGTGCTGCGGCGGCCTGATTCAGATGGTTAAAACCGCTTCGGATCAAGCTGAACGAAAAGTCCCGATAAAATTAATTGTGGTTGGCGTTCAAGGAGATATTTTACAAGAAAACTGGATTTAAAAGAAATAATTATGAAAATAAAAGAAATTAATAAAACTGAAAAGAAAAATAATCCACACGGCATTGACGCCAGATTATTATATGATAAGGATGAAGCACAAACTGTGCATATAACACTTCAGGCGGGTGAAAGTTTAAAACCTCATATCACTCCGGTTAATGTATTTTTTTATATTCTTGAAGGTGAACCTACCATTCTTATCGACAAAGAAAAACAAATTGTAAAAAAGGATTGTCTTGTGGAAAGTCCTAAAGACATTCCTCATTGCATCTATAATAATTCAAAAAATGTTGTTAAAGTTTTGGTTGTAAAAGTTCCAAAACCGACAAAAGCAACTAAAATATTGTAAAATAAGTATTTAATTGTACTAAAGTTATAAGTGCCTAAAGTTTTATTCAAAGCACTCTAAACATTATAACCTAATTAGTTACTATAATAATTAATCAAATAATAAACAATAAAAAATTATGAGTATGTTTTGTTTTCAATGTCAGGAAGCAGCTAAAGGAACAGGCTGTACAATTGCCGGTGCTTGCGGCAAAAAAGAAGATCTTGCTAATATGCAGGACCTTTTAATCTTTGTTCTAAAAGGAATTTCTATTTACGCTACCAAAGCCCGTGAATTAGGAATCGAAAATGAAAAAGCAAATAAACTTGCTTTAAATGGCCTATTTATGACCATAACAAATGCTAACTTCGACAACAATCGTTTTATCGAAACCATTAGAGAAGGTTTGAAAATTCGTGAAGAAATTAAAGAAGCCTATATAAAAGCCGGTGGTTCAATTCCTGATGACATCCATGAATCAGCAACATGGACAGGGAATACTATTGAAGAATTTGAACCTAAGAATGGTTCGATAGGTGTTTTGGCAACAAAAAATGAAGATGTCAGAAGCTTACGCGAATTGGTTATTTACGGCTTGAAAGGATTAGCTGCTTATTCCGAGCATGCTTTAAATCTAAAATATGAAGATAATTCACTCTATGCCTTTATTCAAAAAGCTTTGAGTGATACTACTAATGACAACTTAAGTGTTGACGAACTTGTTGCTCTTGTTCTTGAAACCGGCAAATATGGAGTAGATGCAATGGCACTTTTAGATAAAGCAAATACAACAACTTACGGTAATCCCGAAATTACAAAAGTAAATATCGGTGTTAGTGACAAACCCGGTATTTTAATTAGTGGCCACGATCTAAGAGATATGGAAGATTTGCTTATTCAAACTGAAGGAACAGGAGTCGATGTTTATACTCACAGCGAAATGTTACCTGCAAATTATTATCCTGCTTTTAAGAAGTATTCTCACTTTATTGGAAATTACGGAAATGCCTGGTGGAAACAAAAAGAGGAATTTGAGAGTTTTAATGGACCCATCCTTTTCACAACTAACTGTATTGTACCTCCTAAGAAAGATGCAAAATACGCTGATAAAGTTTTTACAACCGGTGCATCAGGATATCCCGGCTCTAAACACATTGCCGATAGAGAAGATGGGAAAAGAAAAGATTTCTCGGAAATAATTGAATTAGCAAAAACCTGTGCTCCGCCTATTGAAATTGAAAAAGGTGAAATAATAGGTGGTTTTGCTCATAATCAGGTTATTCAGTTGACCGATAAAGTTGTTGAAGCTGTCAAATCGGGTGCTATCAAAAAATTCTTTGTGATGGCCGGATGCGATGGCCGACAGAAATCAAGAAATTATTATACTGAATTTGCCGAAAAATTACCAAAAGATACAGTAATTCTTACGGCAGGTTGTGCGAAATATAGATACAACAAACTTCAATTAGGAGATATTGGGGAAATTCCAAGAGTATTGGATGCCGGACAATGCAATGATTCCTATTCATTGGTTGTTATTGCCCTTAAACTAAAAGAAGTATTTGGCTTGGAAGATGTTAATGATCTACCGATAGCATATAACATTGCATGGTACGAACAAAAAGCGGTCATAGTGCTTTTGGCTTTACTTTATCTTGGCGTAAAAGATATTCATCTCGGGCCAACCTTACCTGCATTTTTATCGCCAAATGTTGCAAAAGTATTAGTTGACAATTTCGGAATTGCCGGAATTGGAGAAATTGACGATGATATTGCATTGTTTATGAATTAATAGGGGGGATTAAGGAAATAAGGGTATAAGGGGAATATGGAAAATCCTTCATACCCTTATACCTTTATACCCTAATTTATGAAAAACAAACGCCACGATTGGGAGAAAAACACAGTTTACAAAATGATAAGTTTATTTTGTAATGCTCATCATAACACAGATAAACCATTGTGTAGTGATTGCTCCGATCTTTATAATTATTCAATTTTGCGAATAAACAATTGTTTTTATAAATTTAATAAACCTATCTGTTCAAGCTGTAAAATTCATTGTTATAATAAACAAAATCGTGAAAAAATAAGACAGATCATGAGATTTTCAGGCCCCAAAATGCTGTGGCATTATCCAATTACATCAATGAAGTATTTATATTTTAAATTAATTAAACTGTATGTAATTTATTAACCATCCAAACGGACTTCTCTTATCCGTTTGGTATTTCAAATGTTGAAATTGATCTCGCAAATTCAAAATTCAAAGGAGAAAACATTGACTTAGAAAAAGTCAAAAAACTTATTGATGATTTAGGTTATGAATGTCTAATTTAGCGGCATGAAAAGAATATTGATTTTATGTACCGGAAACTCCTGCCGAAGTCAAATAGGAGAAGGATATTTAAAGCATTTTTTAAAAGATAAAGCTTTTGTTTATAGTGCCGGAACAGAAACTCATGGCGTAAACCCTATGGCAATAAAAGTCATGAAAGATGACGGAATTGATATTTCAAATCATACATCTAATAATGTTTTTGAATATAAAAATCTCGATTTCGATTATGTAATAACTGTTTGTGATAATGCCAAAGAAATGTGTCCGTATTTTCCGGCAAAAGTAAAACTCATACACCAATCTTTTCCCGATCCGGCAATGGCAAAAGGAAGTGAAACTGAAATCTACACCGAATTCACTAAGGTAAGAGACATGATAAAAGAATTTTGTTTGGATTTTGCTAATTCAATTTGATAATAATAATTTGAAACATCCGAATAATGTTATTAAAAGGTTTCAGCAAATTAAATCTAAACTCCAAAGAAAAGCACACCTTTAAAATACATATTGCTTACTCGGCAATCGAAGGCATTATACTCGGAGTATTAGCCCTTAATGAATTTGTTTTCATTAAAAGCCTTCATGGGTCAAACTACCAGCTTGGGATATTATTCCAGTTCAGCATGCTGGTTTTTATTTTTCTGGTTTTCTTTAATGAATTTCTTAAACGTTACAAAAATAAGCGAAAACTTCTAAGGCTTGTGGCAATATACACACGTTTGCCTTTAATTTGCCTTGCATTTTTTCCCACCAATCCGGAAGCAGTTTCCGGCAATTCAATTTATCATTACATTTTTCTTTCTATATTTTTGGTTTATTACTTTGGAAATCCAATTATTTATCCCACAATTAACCTTTTTCTGAAGAATAAATACGATCATAAAAATTTCGGAAAATTATTCGGATATGCCACTTCCATTAATAAAATCATCACTCTTCTTGCAACTTTAATTTACGGTATTCTTCTCGATGCTAATAATTTTGCCTTCACTTATGTTTTTCCTATTGTTGCAATTCTTGGCATTTTCTCACTTTTTTTATTATCAAAAATTGATTGTGTTATTAATACAACTGAGACAATTAAACAAAAGTTTTGGGTATCGGTTAAAGAATCAGTTTTTGAGATGTTTAGGATTTTGAAAAACAACAGGCCTTATCGTGATTTTGAGATTGGATTTATGTTTTACGGTTTTTCGTTTATGATAACAACGGCTGTAATAACAATCTTTTTTGAAAAAGCTTTAAATTTAAACTATTCGAGTTTTGCGTTTTATAAAAATGCCTACAATATTATTGCAATCATTTTGCTTCCTTTGTCAGGGAAAATTCTCGGAAAAATTGACCCGAGAAAATATGCTGCAATAACTTTTGCCTCCCTCCTACTCTATCTTTTATTTTTATCGTTAACAGAATATTATCCCACTAATTTTGATATTTTTGGTATAAAAATATATTTTCTTCTTATTCCTGCTTATCTTTTTTACGGAATTTTTGCAGCCTCAATGAGCTTGCTTTGGTTTATCGGATCGGCATATTTTTGTAAAAACGAAGATGCGGGAACCTACCAATCGGTTCATTTATCTTTGACTTCAGTTCGGGCAATGTTTGCTCCTTTGCTTGGTGTTTTGTTTTACGAACTTATTGGTTTTACCGGCACTTTCGCAATTGCAATACTTTCTCTAACAATTGCTATTGCCGTGATGTATTATTCCTTTTATGTTGATAAGAAAAATAAGCTCGAATAGCTTGCAATTTGAACAAAGGCACAAAAAATTATATCTGTCATTTTTCTATTGTTAAATAGTTATATTGCTGAAAAATAAAATTAATAAATTTTACTAATATTGCAAAAGCAGTAATACTTAAATTAATTGAGTGTTTTTTTTTAGAATGCAGAAAATGAATAATAACAGAGGAAAGCAAAAATACGACAAACTTATTGTTTATTATTTTTCAGGAACCGGAAATGCAAAAAATGCTGCTAAATGGATTGCACAATTTGCTACAAATAATGGAATTAGCAGTATTGTAGTAAGTATTGACAATAAACCGTTAATTGAAATACAGGATGAAAGCAAAAAAACACTTATCGGTTTTTGTTTTCCGACCCATGGCTTTAATGTTTCGCCGAAAATGCTTAAGTTTATTGCAGGTTTCCCGAGAAAATTAAACTCCGATGTATTTATTTTAAATACCAGAGCCGGAATGAAATTATCTAAATTATTTATTCCAGGTTTAAGTGGAATTGCTCAATTTCTTCCTGCTTTAATTTTACTAACAAAATCGTATCGTATTGTTGGCATGCAACCTCTTGATCTTCCATCGAACTGGATTTCTTTACACCCGGGACTAAGACCTAAAGTTGTTAAATCAATTTATGAAAGATGTGAGAAAATAACTTACCGTTTTGCCGAAAAACTATTAAATGGGAAACATGTATATAAAGCTTTCTATTCCCTTCCTTTTGATATTCTTATTTCACCGATTTCAGTATTATATTATTTTATAGGACGTTTTGTGCTTGCTAAAACCTTCATTGCAAATAATGATTGCACTTCCTGTGATCTATGTGCCAATAATTGTCCGACAAATTCCATTGAAATGTACAATGGAAAACCTTTTTGGAAATTTACATGTGAAAGCTGTATGCGTTGCATGAATAATTGTCCGAAACGGGCAATACAAACGGCTCATCTTTATTCGTTTTTTATTTGGTATATTTTCGGAGGCCTTGTGACAGGTATTGCTTTTAATTATTTTTTCAACAAAAATTTTTCGACCCATTTTCTTCCAACAGGCGTTTTTAAAATTCTGATCTATGATATTTTTCAAATAATCTCAGTTTTTGTGGGTATTTACTTCGCTTACAAGCTACTAAACTTCCTATTGAGATACAAAATATTTAATAAATTCATCAACTATACATCACTCACATATTATAGTTTTTGGCGAAGATATAAGCCTCCGAAAAATTTTTAAATCCTTTGAATTCTATCAGTGAAGATAGGGTTTAAGCCCCAAACAAGGAACAAAGAACAAGGAACAAAGAACAAGGAACAAAGAACAAGGAACAAGAAACAACCTCAAGTTGAGGCTTGCGAAATTCAAAAAACCATTGTTTTTACTAATTGCTTCTATTTCTACAAATTACACAAAACCTTTTAACCTCAACAACTAAATGATTCACACCCACTTTCGTTTTTTATTTTTTAC
>JAEINX010000106.1 GCA_016342645.1 Bacteroidales bacterium
GAGAAACATACCCTGCCATTAAACCTGGTTTTCACATGAGCAAAACACATTGGAATACAATTAATATTGACGGCTCAATTGACGACAAACTGATATTTGAGTGGATTGACGATTCTTACGATTTAATTGTCAAGGGACTTACTAAGAAGTTGAGGGATGAATTACTAAAGATTTGATTCTTGTTTAAGTTTTACATTTTCCCAATATTCTGTGAGGGATTTTTCCGATGACTTAGAAAACATTATTTCGGCCTAAAAACTCATTTCACGCAAAGACCGGAGAATTTTAGGGCAAAAATCGCAAAAAAAATATGTTTATAACTTTGCTCATTTTGCGATTCGTCTGCGTGCTTTTGCGTGAAACATTTTCAGCTCTTTTTAAACAGGACTCAAATTTTAAAAACTATATTTTAACCTTAAATAAAACATTTTACCGTAATCACCAAACTCAGTTCCTTTATCGCCCCAAAAAAATTGCCCCATAAACAATAAACCAAGGTCTTCGATTAATGAAAAATCAAGAGAAGGCCCGAGAAAAACTGATTTATCATTTGGATTAAAAATACTTGAAACATCTAATTTTAATAATGGTGTAATAGGGTAAGAAACTTCTCCGAAGATTGAATATCTTGCTCGGGTAGGATTTTTGGCATTAATTTTCATATTCATAGCCATAAAATTCCCCATACCGGCAGGGCCTGTTGTTCCGGCAGTATTTAACAGAAAAGCCGATTGAATGTATAAACTGTTCTTGAATGTATAGTTTGCTCCTATTGAAGCAAGAAACGTGGCCGTTGAATCCGAAAAATTCTCTTTCGACCTGAAATATGACATTTCTCCGTTAATTCCTGCACCCTCAATTTGTCCTGAAAATCCACATCCGGCAACAATATCATCTTCCATTACGCCTCCAAGAAACTGAAAATCATAATTCCATTTATTGAAGCGATACATTCCGGCAATTGTTACTTTATCGTTATGGCTAATTTTGGTGGCAAATTGAACCGAAGATGTCAGCCCTGTGTAATACTGAACTTTTACGGCATCACAGCCTGCATGTTCAACATAATCGAAATCGAAGTATGAAAAAGAATTGAAAATATCGTTAGGTGTCCAGACAAAGTTTACGCCCCAATTTATTCGCTGACGCCCGATTTTTGCTTCAAAATTTCCTTTTGTGTATTCAAAATTCAAGCGATCGAGATTTGTGTATAAAAAGCACGAAGTATCGTTGGTAATATTTTTGGTTAAATCAAAAAAGCCATCATCTTCTTCCATAGCATCAGCATAAAAAGGATAATATGCCTGTATCATTTGTCCGTAATTAAAAATATTTCGCATTCCGACGTGGGTAGTAATGCTTTTAGCAGGATACCATCTTAAATCAAAACGATTATTAATGGAATTCATAGTTAGCCATTTACCTTTAAAATCTTTTATCCAAACCGTTTCAAGTGTTTCTAAATGGCCTGTAAGGGAATATTTTTTTTGGCTGAATCCCGATAATCCGAAGATTACTATTAATAAAGCAAAGCTGATTTTCTTCATTTGTATAAATTTGTTTCCCGCAGATTTCGCAGATTATCGCTGATTTTCTGCATTTATCAGCGTAATCTGCGGGAAATGGATATTCACGTATTATTTATCAACCTTCTCATCTTTAACAACAAGCCCATCATCAATTGTTATTATTCTTCGTGCTTTATCCATAACTCTTTGATCGTGTGTTGAAAAAATGAATGTTATCTTAGACTCTTTATTCATTTTCAGCATCATGTCCAATAAATCGCTTGTTGATTTTGAATCAAGATTAGCGGTAGGTTCATCAGCAAGAATGAACTTTGGTTTTGATGCCAAGGCACGAGCAACAGAGACTCTTTGTTGCTGTCCTCCTGAAAGGTCGCCGGGACGATTATTGATTTTATCTCCAATTCCAACGGCGTCAAGAAGTTCTTTGGCTCGCTTATTTCTTACTTTTTTCGACTTTCCTTGCAACTGCATTATAAAAGCAACATTTTCAATAGCAGTTAATACCGGAATTAAATTATAAGCCTGAAAAACGAAACCAATGTGATTTAAACGGTAGTCAATCAACTGACGTGATTTTAAATGACTGATATTTGTACCGTCTATAATTATTTCACCCTCTGTGGGTGTATCTAATCCTCCAACCATATTTAAAAATGTGGTTTTGCCCGAACCCGAAGGCCCGACAATTGCCGTAAATTCACCTTCCTGAAAACTGAGATCAATCCCGTTAACAGCTTTAACCGGAATTTTTGTATCCGTATAAACTTTATGTAAATTTTTAATATCTATAATTCCCATTGTATTTTGTTTTTTGTTTCTATTATATTTATATTCTCACATTCTATCATTCTATCATTGTTCTATTATGCTTCTTCTCTTACAGCTTCTGCCGGATTAAGTTTCAGGGCTTTCAGAGCCGGATAAATTGAAGAAATTATGGCTGTAATAACTACAAGTATTGCAGCCTCGATATAGAAAACATTGTTTGCTTGTAAATAAACGATTGAACTATATCCTAAAGAGTTAAAACCCTCGCCCACAACAGCAAGATCAATTCCGTGGACATTAAAATAATTAACAATAAATATGCTGATTACTATCCCAAAAATTCCACCGATTATTGACAGAAAAATTGTTTCAAGCATAATCATACTGAAAACCTTTTTATGATTCATTCCTATTGCCATTAGCATCCCAAGCTCTCTAACTCTTTCCATTACAACCATCAGCATTGTGTTAACTATTCCGAAAGCGAGGGCAATCAGAATAATAATGAGAAAGATATAAGACATTATATCCATCATTGAGGTCATGGCATTAAGTGTAGGTTGTATTTGTTCCCATGTTTCAATTGTAATATTTTTCTCAGTGGTTTCATTTTTAAGCTTAATATTCAGTAAATCGGCAACTTTCTTTGTGTCGTCATTATTATTGAGGAGAATAGCAATTTCGGATGTTTTATTTTTATCGAAACTAATTAATTTGCTAAAACCTTCGCTTTCGACAAAAATATTTACTTCATCAAAAGAGTCATTGCCTGTTTTATAAATTCCAATAACAATATATGCCCCATAAGTAATTATACCTTTGGTGTTTGCAACAGTTACCACTATTTTCGAGCCAACTTTTGCTTTTAATTTTTTAGCCAATTTATGGCCAATTACGACAGGAATTTTATCTCCTTTCTCAAAATATTTCCCCGATGTTAGTTTTGTATAAAGCTTTGACACCTGCTTTTCACTTTCGGGATTTATTCCATTAATCACTACTCCTGTGCCTGTTATGGCGGTACTTGCCATTCCGGGACATTTAATTCTTGAACAAACCGCTTTCACGCCCGGAGTTTTCTCAATAATTGGTATTAGTTTATTCGGATTATTAATTGTGAAGTTTATTTCTTCATTTAGAAGAAATTTTGGATTATGAATCTGAATATTGGAAATTTCATATTCTATGGCAGCATTGGTTCGTTGAACCGACATTCCCATCATAAATGCATAGGAAAAAATTCCTCCGAACAAACCAATTGTAACTGCAAGAATTATTGCCAAACTTCTGATTTTATTTCTCCAGACATTCCTCCATGATATTGACCAGATCATATTTCTTGTTTTTTAAATTTTTATTTCTTGTTTTTAGTTATCAATTATTAATCGACAATAATAAATATATTAGCCTCTTAAGGCATTTAATACTTTAAACCTGTTTATAATAAAAATTGGATAAAGTGATGCTATTAAAGCCAAAATTAAGACTGTAAATCCTTGATTAAGGAAAATATACCCTTGTAAGGAAAAAGGAATTGCAGGTACCATATTATATTGTATCATCATGTCGGCAATCTCACCACTAACCGGAATTGGGTTTATATGAAGATAAATTAGAAACGGCAGGCTTATGATAATACCACATATAACGCCAAGAAAACCAATTACAAGGGTTTCTATTAATATAACAAAAGAAAGTTTACCTCGTCGCATCCCAACGGAAACCATAACAGCAAATTCCCTTCTTCTTTCCAGAGTCATCATTAATACGGTTCCGAAAATTCCAAAACCAACTACTATATAAAGTATTAATAACATTATTATTCCGCCTGCATTATCACCTTGAATGGTTTGAACCATTTCACTTAAAACTGTTCTCCATGTAATTACTTCGTAATTATTACCAAGTGTTTTCTGAAGTTCGGCCTGTGTTTTTACCATTTTGTTTGGATTATCAAGCATTATCGATAAAGAGCTAAGAATATCAGGAACATAGGGTGAGATCATATTCTGAGCATTTGAGAGGCTTGTATAAACCATTTTATTGTCTTGTTCCTGTGCAAGAAACTTAAGTATTCCAACAACTTCATATTTTCCGGCAGCAGTAACTCCCTGATAACCTTGTCCGAGAATAACAATTGTATCGTTTACATCGGCTTTTAGGAATTTTGCAAGTTTTTCTGCGAGTAAAATTCCCGTGTCATCTTTTTTCAGGTATCGTCCTTTAACTATTTTTCGGGATAAATGAGTTTGTTGATCTTCAATTTCGGGATTGGTTCCAATCAAAAATATTCCTTTCGTTTGATTTCCAAACGAACCAAGTGCAAATGACTCAAGCCGGGGAATTAGATTGGAAACATTTTCAACACTTTCGATTTTCTTTTTCAAGTTTTTCGTATAAACAAATGATTTGTTTATTGATTTGTTATTCCAGTAGCCTGAATCATGGACTTGAAGATAGCCCACTTCGGTTACTCCGGCAAGAATCATATTGTTATATGACCCGATTTGCATTGACCGCATAAACATTGCAAGAAAAACGGCCAACATAATTGAACCCATAGTTATAAAGGTTCGTTTTTTGTTGCGCCATAAATCCCGCCAGGCAATTTTAATTATTGTATCCATTTCGATTGATTATTTTTTATTAATCATTGACAATTGATCATTTATAGTTTATTCAAATTTAAAATCATAAATCATCAATCAAAAATATTTTCTAATTTCTAGGCCGAATTCGTTTCATCATTTGCTGAGAGAAGAAATCTTTAGTAACACTTTTTACATTAAACTCCTGATGAATTATATCTAAAACCGTTTTATGTCCTTTTTTTTGAACCGGCATCATTTCAAGTTTTGTCGGGATTGTGCGATCGCCCATTTTTTTGATATCTGAACACTTTTCAATATTTACCAATTCATTTCCATCACCATAATATTCGCTTTTCATTTGATAAAAATGCTTTTTTGCAATCCACATAATCACCTTATTCCAAACAACAGGTGCTGCAGGTAGGGGAGTTAGCTCAATTTTGTAACAATCGTAGTTATCAATAGTATCATTACCAACAATTTTATGCGAATAATCAACGATAATTGAATTTTGTTTCATCAAATCATTATTTGTGAAATCGGAACCCATCCAAGACGACATCATCATCGAAGGAGGAATTTTTATCATTCTGTCAATCGAAGGCATCCAGTTCCACATATCTGCCAGGCGTTTCATGAAAACCTGGCCATGGTCTCTTGCCGGAGCAGTGATATAAATCAAATAATAATCAGTCCCGATTGACCATGATTGCATTGATATTTCACGTGACCACTCAGGGCGGACTATTGTCATTTTCATCTCGCTAATACTTGATGTTCCCATTACAAGGTCATTGGCTTTAACAACAATTTCTTTTGCAGTTAGTTTCCCCTGAGCTCTAAGGTTTGTCCCGATTAATACCGAAAACAAAAACACTAAAGATAATAGATAATTCAGTTTTTTCATTTTTTGATTTGTTTTTTTGGTTAACATTAGGTCAAAAATACAATATTTAAATTATTTAACAAATGTTTTTTTGAAAACAAATTCAATATTGTGTAATATGCAGTAAAATAAATATTTTTGAAAGTATAGAATCTTGTAAATTGTAATTTCAGAAAGAAATTATCTGTTCAACTCTTTTTCTTTTAAGATAAGACTTTAAAATTTGCTGAACATCCCTATTGTTTTTGTATTGCTTAATGCAATCATGAAGAATTTCAAGGTTTGAGTTTAGAGTTTCCGAATCACAAAAACCGTAACCAATATATTTTCCGTTCTCAACTTTAATTACTGATTTTTCGTAATTATTTCGCCCTTCATCAATAATAAAAAAACTTTCATTCTCGAAAATATAAGCAGCGATGGCAAGTTTGACTTTTTTATTATAATCTTCCGGTTTTTCTTTTCCAATGCAAGCTCCCATACACCGGTTTATTTGATATTGAAAACAACAGGATTGAGTTTTATATAAACTACAAAATTTCTGACATAGCGAATATTCTTCTGTCAAGCGGAACAATCTTTCCTTTCCTTCCAAAGCTGACGAAAATGATGTTAATGGAATATTATCTTCAACTTTCTCAATTGCAAGACAAAGGTATCCATCTTTATTATAGTTTGAAAATAAGCCGTAAGGAAAAACCGAGCGGCGCTGTGAACGATTGTAAACAGGTTTATGTTCCTTTATTTCGTCCGATTCTTTTAATAATGCCACAAGTTCGCTACCTGTTATTTCAAAATCAATATCAGCGATATTGGTTTTCATTTCAACAGCTTTTTTGGTTGAATTATTGCTTAAATGCGATAAAACCCTGGAGTGAATATTTTTACTTTTTCCGATATAAATGAGTTTTTTATCTTCATTAAAAAAATAATAAACTCCCGGTTTTTCCGGTAATTCGTCTAAAATTTTTTTATTAAAATTCGTGTTAAGCCCCCGAAGAGGAATTTCGGAAAGCTTATTGTCAATTTCATATAAAATCTCAAAAACCTCAGCAGTTGCTTTTGCATCGCCATAAGCGCGGTGGATACTGTTGTTTTTGATGTTAAGTGATTTGCAAAGATTCCCCAAACTATATGAACGATAGCCGGGTAGTAGTTTCCGTGAAAGTTTTACGGTGCAAAGTGTTTTTCTTTTAAATTCATAAAAAAGTTGAGCATATTCGTTTTTAATAAAACTATAGTCGAAAGCTACGTTATGGCCAACAATGATTTTTCCTTCGGTCAGTTCAATTATTTTTTTTGCAATTTCGTGAAATTTTGGAGCCTCGGCAATCATTTTATTATTGATACCTGTAAGCATCGTAATTTTGTAAGGAATAAGTTTTTCGGGATTTATCAAGCTTGAGAATTCGTCAATAATTTTTTTACCATCATGAATTATTATAGCAATTTCAGTAATTTTTTCGTTTTTTGAACTCAATCCCGTAGTTTCTACATCTATGATTGCGTACATCTATAATTGCATCTTCATTTGTATTGCTCTGACTTCTTTTTTCAAAGATTGAACGGTTTTTATCAGGTCTTCTTTTTCTTTGTTGGCTTCGGGCATTTCTGCACTTATATAATTCACGAATTTCCAAACTTCTTTTACTTCGCTTATTGCTATATCAAAAGGATCATAAAGGGAGTTGAGAGAATGCAGTGTGAATTTGTATTCGCTCATAATTTTGTTTTCAATAACTTTAAACACAACTCCGTCTTCAATCGTAATAATAATATAAGCGTGATGATTACGAATATTGTTCCAGTTTTGAATAAATTCGCCCGTAACATACGAGCCGTCTGGGATTGGCAGCATCGAATCACCGCTTATTTGAAATGTTCGATATTTTTTTTGTTTCGACAGAAAAGGCAGATGAAAAGTTGGGAGAATTTTTATGTATTCGGGATCGGCAAATCCTGATGCATAACCTGCCCTTGCTTTCTCGCTGACCAATTCGATATTTTCTTCGTTGTCGTGATTTACTGTTGTGGCAAGAACTCTTAAATTGCTTCCTTTTATGTAAACATCGTAGCCTTTTTCGATTTGCGAAAGTTGGCTCTCACGTAATTCTTCAAGGTTTACTCTCAGCAAAGTATCTACTGCAATATTAAAATAATCGGAAAAAGCAATTAAAACATTGATACCCGGTTGAGCAATTTGATTTTCATATCCGCTTAATGTTGAGCGTTTCATGTTTAAGGCAAATGCAATATCGTCTTGTGTGCGGCCTTTTCGCTTTCTGAGTAATTTGATGTTTGTGTTGAAATACATTTTTCTTTTTTTAATTAAATTTCTTTTTAAAAAATGACTATATTGTAATCAAAAAAATGATTAAAAACTAATCAAAGATATAATAAAAAATTAATAAATGGCAAAAAAAAGTAAAAAATTTTTTAATAATAAAATTATTGTTGAAAATGAGACAATTAATCAGATTAAATTCTTAAGAAATGTGTATGAAGGTATAGAGGTATAAGGGTATAAGGGAAATATAGGAAAGGTCTTGCATATTTTCCTTATACCCTTATACTTCTATTTCCCCTATACCTTTACACTGAGAAGTTTTGAGAGTGCTAACGGTAATTCAAAAAATTAAAAAATGAAGTTAAGAAATACAAACAACCCAAACCGAAACATAGTCCATTTCGATCTTGATTCGTTTTTTGTTTCTGTTGAGCGTTTGTTGAACAGCGACTTAAATGGAAAACCCGTAATAATTGGCGGCACATCCGACAGAGCTGTGGTTTCGAGTTGCAGCTATGAAGCGAGGCAATTTGGTGTTAGTTCGGCTATGCCGATGAAACTTGCCCGCACTTTGTGCAACGAAGCCATTATAATTCGTGGCGACATGGATCAATACAGCAAATATTCGAAAATTGTTACCGAAATTATTAGTGAAAAAGCTCCTGTTTGCGAAAAAGCTTCAATCGACGAGCATTATCTTGATATTACAGGCATGGATAAGTTTTTCGGTTGCCTGAAATGGACAAAAGAATTGAGGGAAACAATAATTAAAAATACCGGCCTGCCGATTTCTTTCGGATTGTCGGTGAACAAAACCATATCGAAAATTGCTACCGGCGAAGCAAAACCAAATGGCGAATTGCAAGTCCCCGAAAATTATATAAAACCCTTTCTTTCACCTTTGTCGATAAGAAAAATCCCGATGATAGGAAAAAAAACTTATCATGTTTTGCGTTCGATGGGGATTTCAAAAATTGAAACACTAAGCAATATTCCCATCGAAATGATGGAAAGGCTGATGGGAAAAAACGGGATAGTAATTTGGGAAAAAGCAAACGGTATTGACCTGACACCTGTGAAGCCTTACTCCGAAAGAAAATCAATAAGCACCGAGCGGACTTTTGAAACCGACACAACCGATGTTGCTGCTTTGAATGATATTATTGTTACCATGGTCGAACGAATTGCTTTTCAGTTAAGAAAAAAACAAAAGCTAACTTCATGCATTAGCGTAAAGATCAGATATTCCAATTTTGATACTCACACTCTGCAAAAACATATTCCTTATACTTCTTTCGATCATATTTTGATAAAAGCAGCGAGAGAGCTTTTTGAAAAACTTTATCAGCGCAGGATGCTTATCAGGTTGATAGGACTTAAGTTAAGCCACCTTGTTGGGGGTAACCAGCAATTGAACCTGTTTGAAGACACACCCGAAATGACCAGACTTTATCAGGCTATGGATGCGATTCGCCTCAGATATGGAACGGCTTCGGTGAAAAGGGCTGTTGGAGTGGGGTGAGAATGCTGGGAACTGGGTGATGGAAATTTTATAATTCAAGTGTAGTAAACTCTCTCATATTTAATATTTTTGTCTTCCCTATACTTTTTAATTCCAATAAATCCGGATCACGGGTTATGAGATAATCAGCTTTAGCATCAGTAGCCATTGATAATAGAAAATTATCCTTTTTATCCCGACTTTGATCTATTTCAGTGGTAATAACAACTTCACTAAGTAGAGGTAGTATTAGTCTGATAAATCGCTTTGCCTGCTCCCATGTTATATATTTTTTGAATTTTTCACGAGTTATAACATCCTTATATTCGGAAAGAAGTTCTCTTGAATAAAAAACTTCGAATTTCTGATTTGTAATCAATTGATAAAACAATCTTCTCGAATTATGATTAATCGTCCCGCTTATATACCAATTGGTGTCTAAAATAATTCAAATCTTCATTTTGTTTATATCTTACTTGTTTGATTTCAGATATAATCTCGTTTTCAGGCATATTAACATCAGGCAGAACGGCATCAAGCATTTCTCATTCTTTCTTTAATAACTCACTATTAATGTTTTGGCTTATTTGCTTTTTATCTCCAATATTGAATAATTTAAAAATCTTCATAAACTCATCAATGCTTAACTTGATATTGGAGTCATTTATCATTATCTCCATTATTCACGATTATTTAAATATTTATAAATTTTATTTAATCATTACAAAAGGTAATTAAATTTTAAAAGTTTTCTCAATTTAATTTATTGGACTATTTTTTCATTTCTCCCAAAACAACCTTATCTTGTATCTGCGATTTTGATTAGAATCTAATCGTTTTATTAATAGTTGGGAAATGTATTTAAATACACATTCATATTACAGCCTGCGATACGGCACTATGTCTATTGAAAAGCTTGTTGAAAAGGCCGTAGAATTTGGAATTCAGGCTTTGAGCCTTACTGATATTAATAATTCGACCGGCATACTTGATTTTGTAAAAATTTGTAATAAAAACAAAATCAAGCCAATTGCCGGAATTGATTTCAGAAATAAAAACAATCATCTATTTACTGCTCTTGCAAAAAACAATGAAGGTTTCCGTGAGATAAACGAATGTGTTTCGGAGCATAATATTCTGAAAAAGAAATTTCCCGAATTGGCTCCTGATTTTAATAATGTGTTTATTATTTATCCTTTCGGTGAAAAAAAAGCTAGTGAACTAAAGGAGAATGAATTTGTTGGAATTAGATCGAATGAGGTTAGAAAATTATTTTCTTCCGACCTGAAATATTGTAAGGAAAAACTTTTGATCAGGCAGACGGTTTCTTTTGCCGAAGAGAGCGATTTTGCTTTGCATAAAAACCTGAGAGCAATTGATAATAATATTCTTTTAAGTCGATTGCAAGACGGGCAATGTGCTTCACCAAACGATATTATGTTGTCACCCGAAAAACTTCGTGAAGCTTTTGAATATTACCCTAAAATAATTCAGAATACCGAAAAGCTTGTCGAGCTTTCTGTTATTGAATTTGATTACGAAACCCCAAAAAACAAACAATCATTCACGGGCAGCCGTTACGATGACAAAGTTCTTTTGGAAAAGCTTGCCCTTGATGGTTTGCAATATCGTTATGGAAAACGAAATAATGAAGCTCGCCTGCGTATCGAAAAAGAACTACAGATAATTGATAAACTTGGCTTTTCGGCATATTTTTTAATTGCCTGGGATATTATCCGTTATTCGATGTCGCGGGGATTTTATCATGTCGGGAGAGGCAGCGGTGCAAATAGCATAGTTGCCTATTGCCTGAAAATTACGGACGTTGATCCGATTGAACTTGACCTTTATTTTGAGCGTTTCATAAACCCAAAACGAACAAGTCCACCTGATTTTGATATAGATTATTCGTGGCGCGACAGGGATGAGGTGCAGGATTATATTTTCAAACGCTATGGCCGAAAACATACGGCTTTGCTTGGTGCTACTTCTACGTTTAAAGGAAAATCAATTTTTCGTGAGCTCGGGAAAGTTCACGGCCTGCCAAAAAACGAGATTGATGATCTGATAAAATATCCGGAGAGAGAAATAAATAAAAACGAAATAACCAAAACAATTCATTCGCTTGCCGGGCTTATGCTTGATTTCCCGAACATAAGAAGCATACACGCGGGAGGTATCTTGATTTCTGAAAAACCAATAAATTATTACACAGCTTTGGATCTGCCTCCAAAGGGTTTCCCGACAACGCAATGGGATATGTATGTTGCCGAAGATATTCGTTTCGAGAAACTTGATATTCTGAGCCAGCGGGGTATTGGGCATATTAAAGAATGCTCGGAGATAATTCTCAAAAATCGAAAAATTAAAATTGATGTTCATCAGGTTGAGGATTTCAAAAAAGATGAAAAAGTTAAAAACCTTTTGAAAAACGGCGAAACCAACGGATGTTTTTATGTTGAAAGCCCTGCCATGCGTGGATTGTTGAAAAAGCTTTGTTGCGATAATTATTTAAGCCTGGTGGCTGCAAGTTCGATTATTCGGCCAGGGGTGGCAAGGTCGGGAATGATGCGGCAATATATTTTTCGTTTTCATAATCCCGAAGGATTTAAATATCTTCACCCCGTGATGGAAAAACATCTGAAAGAAACTTTCGGAGTGATGGTTTATCAGGAAGATGTTTTAAAAATTTGTCATCATTTTGCCGGTCTTGATTTGGCTGATGCCGATGTGCTGCGTCGAGCGATGAGCGGAAAGTTTCGAGCCAAGAGTGAGTTTCAGAGAATAGTGCAAAAGTTTTTTGAGAATTGCAAAAATTACGGATATACTGATCAATTGACAAAGGAAGTCTGGCGTCAAATCGAATCCTTTGCAGCATACTCATTTTCTAAGGCTCATTCGGCTTCTTACGCTGTTGAAAGTTTTCAGAGTTTATATTTGAAAGCTCATTTCCCGCTCGAATTTATGGTTGCCGTCATAAATAATTTTGGCGGGTTCTATCATAGTTGGGTTTATTTTTCGGAAGCCCGGCGTTGCGGTGCGATAATTAATTTGCCCTGCGTAAATACTTCAAATTTTAATACCAAAATTATTGGAAAAGATGTTTTTATCGGCTTTGTTCATATATCAAATTTTGAATCTAAAATTGCAAAATCAATTATTTCCGAAAGAAAAGAAAACGGTGAATTCGCCAGCCTTGAAGATTTTTTAGATCGAATTCATATCGGGATCGAGCAAATCATCATTTTAATAAAAACAAATGCTTTTCGTTTTACGGGTATCGCTAAAGCCCGCTTATTATGGGAAGCACATTTGTTTCTCGGAAAAAAAATTAAGGTATCGCCCTCGATGAAAATGTTCAAATTGCCGACAAAGAAATTTGTTTTACCCCAACTTGAACATAATAAAATTGAAGATGCCTATGATGAGATCGAATTGCTGGGTTTTCCTGTAGGTATGTCGTATTTTGATTTGCTCAAAACAAAGTTTCGCGGCGAATTGTTTGCAAAAGATTTGATCAATTATGTCGGTAAAAAAGTTAGAGTAGTCGGACATTTGGTTACAATTAAATATGTAAGAACCGTAAAAAAGGAATACATGCATTTTGGTACATTTCTCGATTATCAGGGTGAGTTTCTCGACACCGTACATTTCCCCCAAAGCCTGAAAAAATATCCTTTCCGCGGAAACGGAGTTTATCTGATCTATGGAAAAATTGTTCAGGAATTTGGTTTTCCATCAATAGAAGTTGAAAAAATGGCGAAGCTGCCGATTCAGGCTGATCCGAGGAATGAATGAGCAAATATGTAAAAATGAAAAAAGGTTTACCTTTTGTCCCCAACATGATTTAACAAAAATTATAATATATTTGTTAAAAAATTAAGTCATGGGTAATAAACCGAGAATATTTAAGCACGGGCATAATTTTTATCTTTTATTTGCCTTATTAATCCAGATAACGATTTATCCGCTTTTCTCAAATGAAGAAACCAGATTTATGTTTTCGGATTTGTTTTCTACGGTAATTCTGATTGCAGGCATATATGCAATCGACATGAAAAAGAACCAAAAAATTATCGCCATAAGCATTGGTAGCTTTGCTTTTTTGGGAATTTGGTATTCCATAATTATTGAGGAAAGAATACATCTGGAGATATTTAGTATAATTTGCCAGATTGCATTCTACATTTATGTGATTGTAGTAATTCTAAAAAATCTTATTAAAGCAAAGGATGTTAATGCAAACATAATGTGTGGTGCAATAGTTGTTTATTTGCTTATCGGTATGTCCTTTGCATTATTTTACTCATTAATTGAAGGATTATCTCCATGTTCTTTTTCTATTGCAAGCTCTGAAAGCTTTGATTTAAAATTAAATGTTTTTGATTTTATGTATTATAGTTTTACAACATTAACAACAACAGGATATGGAGACATAACGGCTGTTTCTCTACAGGCTAGAGCTGCTTCCAACATAGAACAAATTACAGGAGTAATGTATGTAGCAATAATAATATCCAGATTTGTTAGTATTTATATTTTAACGATTTCAAATAAAAAATCAAAATAGTCA
>JAEINX010000107.1 GCA_016342645.1 Bacteroidales bacterium
CTGATGCAAATATTATTATAAATATATTTTTCATAATTATTTTATTTTGTTTTTTTTGATTCAAATTATTGATTTATTTCAATTAGAAATTAAATATCACTCCAAGTCGAATTTTTCTCGGTGCACTGTAATTTGCCGGATTATTTATCCTAATTAAGTATAAATCTCTGTAAGCCTGAGAGTCAAGTTGGTTTTCTATTTCTGTTTGATATTGAGCTGCTGCCAAATACCCATCATCATCAGGATTACCGGTTGCTCGGTAAACACCCATAATATTTTTAGAATCTAACACATTTAATACTTGTATATAAACATTTAAGCTGGCAAATTTGGCATCTTCACCTTCTTTTTTCTTAAATTTTATGTAGAAATCTTTATCAATCCTTAAGTCCATTCTAAATTGCCAGGGTAGATGAGATCCGTTAATTGATCCTTGTAATTGCTCTCCACCTGAACCTATTCGAACAATTCTACTTGATTTACTATAGGGTGTACCACTACCACCATTAAATGTCATATTAAATCCAGTGTTCTTAAGTATTTGAACAGTTTTATATTTATCGGTGCCTTTGATTTTCTTTCTGATTGATGGGCCATTATATTTTTTTCCTTCACCATAACGATAATCAAGTAGGAGATTTATAGCATGGCGCCTGTCCCAATTAAGAGGATTAAGAGTTCTTAAATTTGGTTGACCTGAAGTTACAAGTGCAGCGGATGTTTCAGAATTTGAACCGGTACCATTTGCAAATTGTAGTGTATAAGCAGCTCTTATTCTTACATTATTTGTTCGTCTTAAATCATACGATACAGTTACACCCTTAACAGTACCGAAATCATAGTTAATATATGTATCATACTCTTTTGGATATGCACCCAGATATCTATAATACTGAATCATATCTCTCATTTCTTTATAAAAAGCTGAGAACGATAATGAAGATGAGTTTGTTAACTTTTGCTGGAAACCTAATTCATAATCAATAGTTTTTGTTGGCTTAAGGTTTGGGTTACTTATTACATCAGTGTTAGTTGCAAAGAAATAATAATCCATTGGGTTCATTCTCAAAGCTTCAGTTGGCCTTTGAGTTAACACATCATAGTGTGCAAAAAATAAAGCTTCATCAGAAATCGGAAAAGAGAATGAAAGCCGTGGCATTACACTAATCTGAGGTTCATAATCTTTGAATGATTCAGAAGTTACAACGTTTGCGTTTTTGTCTATTAAAAGAGGCTTAATTCCTGAAGGATCAATAATTGAAGGATTAGTAACCTCAGTACCATCAGCCGAGAACCACTTATTTCCTTCACGATATCCAACTATTGTTGTAGGATTTTTTATATCATCAACATAAACGGTATAATTATTTCCGATATTGCTGGGTTTAGGTATTGAAAATAAATCGGGGCTACCTTGAAGAGCTTGAGCAACAGTTTGCGAGGGAAATAATAAGTAAGGGTCTTTTAAAACCATTTGGTTTGCATCAAAACGGTCAATACGAAGTCCAACGTTAAAAATCAAATCCTTGAATGCAAATTTATCCTGAATATATCCGGCCATATAAATTGGCCTGAAAGCATCTATTTCACGAGTATAAACATCTTTGTTACCAATTTTGACAGTCCTGTTAAAGAAATCATCCATACTGGGATTATTTGTAAGTTTCTTACCTGTATAATCATAGCCATAATATCCAACATAAGAACTACCATTATTTAATAACTCATCAGGACTAAACATGTCAATACTTAACAATTCTTCATCTAAAGTAATTGTTTTCAAGTTTCCATCTTTATCATAATAATTAATAGAATATGAATCCATATCATAGGAATCAATATTTATGAAATCTGTACCATTAGGATCAAGTCCTAATTTTTTTCTTAGATTATAGTCGAAAATTCTTTGAGAAGCCTCATCATGCTTCCTATAATAAAAAATGGTGTCTTGAAAAACTCCATCACGATATACTAATTGAGGGTTATCAACGTCAAGCTCTAAAATATGAAAATTGGTTAACCCTCGCATTAATGACCATAAATTTGTTGGGGCATATCCATAACCACGGTCAATTCGTTGTTCATATTGTAGTCCAAATTGAAATTCATGCTTTCCAATATCAGCAGAGAATTTTGCATTTATCCCAATTTGAGAATAATCACCAACGTTATAACCATTATATTTTGCACCGGCATTTGCCCAAAGCCCATAAACAGCATCTGGAACTTGCCCATTTAACAAACCTCCTCCAAGCTGTAATTGATCACTGTTTAACCAATTGCCCAAACCTCCATGAGTAATTGGATCATAATTACCCCATTTATTTGGATAAAGTTCATAGTACAACTTTGTGTAATTTGCTACTTCGGAGTTTATGTCTGATTTAGTAAAAACATAAGCAGTATCAAAGAAACCGTTATGTAACCAAACATTTGTAAAAGCAGAACCATTAACAGTATCTTCTCCCAATTCATAAGATTTTATTGTATGAGTTTCATATTTCCCAAGATAACCATATTTAAACAAATTATCTTTATGTTTTGGATCCTGCTGTTTTGTATGTGTTTTACTATAGTCAGCCTGAATAGAATAATAAATATTTTTAATTAATGAGTTACTTTCATTATTAGAGGGGAAACGTTGAGTAAATTTCCCGTAAACTCTCCATGTGTCAGTAATTACTTGTGAATTATTTTCGTAATTAAACAAAGAATTATAATAATTATAGGCGTGATAATTATTGTAAAACATTGATCCTCCAAAGGTCAAAGTAGTTGTTTCAGTAGTTCGAACATTTAAATTTCCTGAAATACTGAAAGATGAATTTTCAGTATTTTGTGTACTTTTCATGTGTTCCAAATCACTATTATTGACAAAATATGCATTTGGTAAAACACCAAAACCTGTTCCTGAAACCCTTTGAGGCGTTTCTTTAAGGCTGGCAAGCACATCATCTTTTACTTTATAAATACCAATAGCAGAAGGCCTTCCATCTTTATTATAATTTGCATCACCTGCAATAAAATATCCTAATAATGCAGTTCCATTTTTATTTTGACCTTTTATTAATGGACCTTGAACATTAAATCCAAGGCGATTATAACCGAAGGCATCAAGAAATTGTGAGGTTTGCATTTCTACACCTGCACCAAAAGTACGAGATGGGCCTCTTGTGGTTACACTAATAATACCACCGGTTGCATCACCGTATGAAGCAGGTAACCCACTCAATATTACATCAACTTGTTCGATTGCAGATTGTGGTAAGTTTGATGAACCACGTACTCGAATTCCGTCAATGTACATCACTGTTCCCTCTGATCGGGACCCTCTAACATTACCACGTTCACCGTCTGCGGAAAATACTCCACCAACGGTTGAGGCAACCGCGTTTGCCGATCTGTTTGGCATTTTTGAGATTTCTTCTTTCGTTATAGAGGCACCACTCGATGTTTGATCTTTATTGATCAATGGTACTACATACTCAACAATTTCAAATTCGTCAAGATTCTCTGCTGTTGCTTCCATTATTAGGTCATAAAAAGTAATTCTGTTACCAAAAATGACCATGCCCTGAAGAAGCATAGGCCTGTAACCTACGGCTGTGGCTTTAACATCATATTTACCTGGTGTAATTGGTTTTATTACGAAATTACCGTCAAAATCAGAGGCCCCACCTCCGACCATAGTTCCACCAAGTTCAACTATGATATTAACAAATGGAATCGGTTCGTTTGTTTCTTTATCAACGACCTTCCCTTGTAGGGATCCTTGTGAAAATACTAATATGTTCGCTGTTAGTATTATTCCAATGGTTAAAAGTAAATTTTTTAACATACCATATAATTTTATGTTAGATTATACATTGTGCATAAAAAGTCGGTAAAGATACTATAAAAGTTTTCTATTTTCCAAAAAAAAAAATTGCCTTTGAAAAAACAAAAGTATTTTCTTAATTATAAGGCCTTTTTAAAATTTCAGAATAGATAACTGCTTTTCTTAAATTAAAATCAATATCATTACCATTAATTATTTCTTCTTTTATTAGATTATTATCAATATCTTCTTCATTAAATTCTTTTTCAAATGTTTTTGGAGGTTCTTCCTTGAATTGAGGTATATTCTCCGAATAATTATCTTCTGAAAGTGAAGGAATTATATTTGATTGATCAATGTTTTCAGTATAATGATCTTGCTGAACATTAATTTCTTTATCGGAAAACAAAGAATCAAATAATGAGCTTACGCCTTCTTTTTTTGAGCCTGTTTCAGCGTGAGAATTATCTCCTTCAAGTTTTTTGTATTTTTGTTTTTGATTTTTTGAGTAAATTGTAAATGCTAACCAAGCCGCTCCAATAAGTATATATAAAAAATCATCCATAAAACTTGATTTTGTGTAAAAATATGTAAAATTACAAAATTATAAATATTTAATCAGGCAACGGTAAAAAAAAACCAGTTATCGGTATAATATTCTTTAAGCATTAAGTTTATAGGTTAATAAGGGTTAAACCGGAAATTAAAACATTTAAAATATCGGTATCATTCAGTGAATATTCAGTTGTCATTTGGCTATTAATTGATGTTTATTTAAAATATTATGCTAAATGTTATGTAAAATTTCCAACACTTTTTCTCTTTTTCTTCTTGATACCGGTACTTCACTACCATCACTCATTATGATGTAACCTCCATCATTTCTGATAAAACTTTTAATATATTTTGTGTTAACCAAATGAGATTTGTGGAGCCTTAAGAAATTATGTTCTGAAAGCAGTTCTTCATTCTCTTTTAAAGTTTTGGATATTAAAATAGGTTTTGAATTTGTAAAAAAGAACCTCGTATAATAATTATCTGATTCGCATCTTAAAATATTTTCAATATCAATTATATGTATTTTTTCAGCAGTTGAAAGAATAATTTTGGATGATTTTTTAATTGGGGATTTAATATTACTCAATAATACTTCAAGGTTTTTCTCAATATTTTCTTTTTGTTTTTTAAGTTCAATTTTTTTTACGGCATTTTGTAGTTCATCAGGAATTACGGGTTTGAGAAGGTAATCAAGAGCACTATGTCTGATTGCCTGAATTGCATATTGATCGTAGGCAGTAGTAAAAATAACATCGAAATCAGGTTTTTCAATCTTTTCCAATAGTTTGAAACCACTTCCGTCCGGCATTTGAATGTCAAGAAACACCACATCAACTTTGTTTTCTGATAATACCTCTAAACCTGTTTTTACACTATCGGCTTCGGCAACTACTTCGACTTGTTTGCAAAACATCTCTAAAAGTCCTGACAAGACCTCCCTTGATTTTTTTTCGTCGTCAATTATTATTGCTTTTATCATAAAATATTTTCTAAGAACCCCCGAACAAAAATAGTAAAAAATTTTAATATATGATTTTTAGTCTAAATATTATTCACTCTTTCGACTTAAACAAACATGATGCTTACTAACTGAAAAAGTTTTAATAACTGAAAATATATTAGTTAAGCAATTTAATAGCTTTTGTAATTAATTATTAATTCTATTTTTGTACCGAGGGCTTTGCCTGCCGAATCTTTCAAATCAGTAATTTTTACCGAGTATTTTTCATCATTACCCTTGTTCATAATCTCCAATCGTTGTTTGGTAATCATCATACCTCTCGATTTCCGTTTCAAACCTGATTCTTCATTTATTTCCTGAGATTTTTCTCTTCCAATTCCATTATCTTTTATGGTGCATAAAATACTATTATTGTCGTATAAATTAAAGTCAATATTTATAAAGCCTTCTTTTTTACTGTGTAATAATCCGTGAATAATTGCATTTTCAACATAAGGTTGTACAATCATTGGCGGTATTTCAAAAAATTCGTCATCAATACCTTTGGCTATTTTTATTTCGTAATCAAACATATCATCGAATCTTAACTTTTCAATATCCAAATAATATTTTAATGCTTTAATTTCTTCTTTAAGAGGAATCACCGACTCACTTGAATTAGTTAGAATGGAACGCATCAATTGCGAAAATTTTGCAAGATAAAAAATCGCTTTCTTTGTATCATTGGCAATTACAAAACTTTGAATTGAGTTAAGGGAATTAAAAATAAAATGGGGGTTCATTTGTAAGCGTAAAGCTTTTTGTTCAAGATCAAAAAGTTGTTTTTCGAAAAGAAGTACTTTTTTTTCAACTTCATGCGATGATTTTACGTGTTTAAATCTTCTATTAATTAAAAACCATATCAACACTATCATTAAAACTCCAAAAGAAATTCTAAAAAACCATGTTGTCCACCAGGGCGGCTTGATAATAACCGTAATAATTAATTCACTTTCATTCCATATTCCATCATTATTTGATCCTTTTACTTTAAAATAATAGGTACCTGGGCTAACTTTTGTGTATTCGGCAAATCGTGTATTCGCATCACGAATCACCCAATTTTTATCATAATTTTCTAATTTATACTTATACGAATTTTTTAAAGGAGATGAGAAATCTAATGCTGAAAATTCAAAAGAGAAAAAATTATCATCATAGTTTAGTCTGATTGTGTCGTAATTAAAAATCTCTCGTCCTTGTTCCTCATTGAATATCTTGAAATTGGTCAACACCAGAGGTGGTTTGTTTAAATTGGTTTTGATTTTCTCAGGAATAAAATATGTTAAGCCATTGGTTCCCCCAAAAAGAAAAATTCCATTACTGCTTTTAAGTGATGCACCCAAATTGAATTCATTACCTTGTAGTCCATCTGTTGCATCATAATTGATGAATTTCTCGTAAAAAGTATTAAATTTTGACAAACCCCAGTTGGAACTTATCCATAAGTTATTATTTTCATCTTCAAGAATATCGTAAATCAGATTGTGAGGAAGGCCTTTGTCCTTCGAATAAGATTTGAACTCATCTGTTTCTCTATCCATTTTGTTTAAACCTCCGTAAACAGTAGCTATCCATAATACCCCGAATTTGTCTTCATATATCGAAAATATTCTATTATCACTGATGCTCGTTGGATTTAGTGAGTCATTTTTATATGTAATAAATTTATTATCTTTCCTTGCAAACTTATTTAATCCGTCATCGGTTCCTATCCACAAATTGCTGTCACTATCTTCAAAAAAACACCTTATAAAATTGTGACTTAAACTTTCATTGTCTTTGGGGTCATTAAAGTAGTTTGTAATTTCTTCTGTTTCCGGGTCAATTCTACTTAACCCATCGTTTGTACCAACCCAAATATTCCCTAAATAATCTTCTATCAGACAAGATGTTTTATTGTCGCAAATACAATTTGTATCTAACACTCCATGAGTATAATGAGTAAATTCATTATTAGTTCTATCAAATTTATCAAGCCCCGAATGATCGGTAGCAATCCAATAATTATGGTTTCTATCTTTTATTATTGATCTAATATTATTTTCAGATAAACTATTATTATTGTAAGGATCGTTTTGAATAATTACATTTTCGCCTGTTTTCAGATTAACAATATTTATACCGGCGAGAGTTGCAAGCCAATAAACTTCAGCTTCATCCTCAATAATCGATCGAATATAATTGACACTCTGATTATCGCCATTTGGTAATAATTGTCGATAAATTCTAAACTCACCTTTATCCTCATCAATTTTATTCACACCATTTAATGTTCCTATCCAAATCGTTGAAGTTCTATCTTCATAAATACAAGATATCATATTATTGCTAAGGCTTTTTTGATCGGAATTTTTATTTATGTGATGAGAAAACCAATTGGTGTTTTTTTCCCTAACGAATATTCCGTTTTCACCCGTTCCGACCCAAAGATTCCCTGAATTATCTTCAAAAACTGAAGTGATTCTGTTTGATTTGATTGAATCTTCACAACAATAATGAACTTTAGAAAATGTTTTCTGTGAAGCATTAAACCTATTAAGTCCATTGTCGGTTCCAACATATAAATTATTACTATTATCATTATAAACAAAAAGGATAGTATTTGAATTTAAGCTTCCCGTGTCATTAGAGGTATGATAAAAACGTGTAGGTCTGTTATTATTTTTATCAAATTTTATCAAACCGTAGTTTGTTGCAATCCAAAGAAAGTCATTTTCATCAAAACACATTTTGTTGATAACATTACTACGAATGCCCCGATTATCACCCGGATAATTCAGATAGTTTTGAAAGCCTTCTGTTTTCTTATCAAATTTACTCAACCCATGACTTGTGCCTATCCATAAATTTTCATCGTTATCTTCAGCTATTGTCGTAATATTATCATCTACTATGCTTTGTGGATTTTCTTCATTATGCAAATAATGTGTGAATTTTTGTTTTTTCCTGTTAAATTTGTTTAAGCCTTTGTCGGTACCTATCCAGATTATTCCCTTTTTATCTTCATATAAAGCATTGATTGTTTGGCCACTTAAACCATTGGTTTTATTATAAACATAAAATTTATAACCATCATATTTATTTAATCCATCCCAAGTACCAAACCAAATATATCCCAGTTTATCTTGCAATATGCAAAACACTGAATTTTGGGATAAACCTTTTTCAATTTTTACATTTTCGGTTGTTATTCTGTTAAATGTAACATTATCTAATTCTTGAGAAAAAATATGAGTCACAAAAACAAAACTTGAAACAAATAAAATGAAATTTATGCTTATTGATGGTAACAGCTTGTATTTGGTAATAATTTGCAATAGTATTAAAAGTAAGAACAGTTGAATTTCTAAAATATATCGGAATGATGTTTTCATTATTAGAGCTAATTTATTTTACATGTATTCACTTCCTTTTCCGGTTTTCTCAATTTTTACATTTATTTACAGGCCAAATCCACCCAAAAATACGCCTAAAAAATGGTACTCTCTTATTCTTATTATGTTTTTTTGATTTCCGCTTTGTTTGCTTCATTTGTTGTTTTGTTTCGTCTTTTTGCATTTTTAAATGCCTTTTCACTCCGGCTTCATAAACTTTTGAGTCTTTTTTTGCTTTTTTCTCAGCTGCTTTTTCAAATTTTTTCTGCTTTCTAATTGTTGTTGATGTTTTACAAGCCTGAGTAATTGAAAGCATGCAAATTAAAATAAATAATACAAATTTGGTTATTTTCATTATTTTAAATTTTAAGCAAAATAAAACAATTTTTTAAACAAATATTTAAACTTTATAATCAGACTCTAATTATATTTGCATAATATTTTCGTTCAATTAAAATATGCCGGAGAAACAAAAAAATAAGGAATCAGCTTTAAAAGTTATTGAAGGAGTTGAACATCCCTCATCAATAAATACTGAAGCGGTTAATAAATTTATTAGAAAAAAAATTTCGTTACTTAATGCTAATGAATGTGTAAAGGGTATTTTAGAAAAAAACCGGACAATATTAAGCCAAGCAATAACATTGGTTGAAAGCTCTCTACCTCAACATCATAAAATTGCTCAGCAAATTATTGAAAAATGTCTTCCTCATGCAGGAAATTCGATGCGAATCGGGATAACAGGAACTCCCGGAGTCGGGAAAAGTACTTTTATAGAAGCTCTTGGAGTTTTTTTATCAAAGCAAAACCTAAATATTGCAGTTTTGGCCATTGACCCAAGCAGTATGAAAAGTAAAGGAAGTATTCTTGGTGATAAAACTCGAATGGAAGACCTTTCCACCAAAGAAAATGTTTTTATTAGACCATCTCCATCTGCCGGTTCGCTCGGTGGTGTTGCTCGAAAAACAAAGGAAATAATTATTTTATGTGAGGCGGCCGGATTCGATACAATTTTCGTTGAAACTGTTGGAGTTGGCCAATCCGAAATAGCCGTTCACGCGATGGTTGATTTCTTTTTATTGTTGATGCTCGCCGGAGCCGGAGACGAATTGCAAGGAATTAAAAGAGGAATTATGGAAATGGCAGATGCAATAGTCATCAACAAAGCCGATGGAAATAATATCAGCAAAGCTAAATTGGCACAAAGAGATTTTCAAAATGCCCTACATTTATTCCCCCCAACCGAATCAAGTTGGATACCGGTAGTCAAGATTTGTTCATCAGTTTTCAATAGCGGAATATCTCAGATTTGGGATACAATTCTTGAGTTTTTCGAACTAACGAAAGCTAATGGGTTTTTTGTCGAAAATCGTCTTCGTCAAGAAAAACACATCATGTTTGAAACTATCAATCAATCCCTAAAAGATAATTTTTATTCTAATAAAATTGTTTCAAAAATCCTTCCTACATTTGAAAAAGAAGTTCTTACAGGTAAAACAAGTGCCTACATCGCCGCTCAAAAACTATTGGAAAAATATCTTAATAATAAATAATGAATTAGGTTAAAATATCAAAATTACTGACTTCAAAGCTTATATCCTTATCGGTATTCACTCTAAACTATTAATTTCCCATCTTTTTTTGGAAAAATAATTGATGCAATAATACTTATTCCTAAAATAGCAACAACTAAAATTAATGAATGTTTGGTCTCAAACCCGATTTGTTCTAACCAATGATGTGCAAGAATTTTGACTCCTATGATTGTCAGTAGAATAGCAAGGCCTTCTTTCAAATAATGAAAATAATTGATAACATTCATTAAAACAAAGAACAGTGAACGCAAACCGATGATTGCAAAAACATTAGAAAAGAAAACAATGTAAGGGTCTTTTGTAACGGAAAATATGGCAGGAACCGAATCAATTGCAAAAAGAACATCGGTAAATTCAATCACTATCAGAACGATAAATAAGGGAGTAATTGATAACTTTCCATGATCCCTAACCCAAAACTTTTTCCCTACATATTTTGGGTAAACAGGAAAATATTTAGACATAAATTTAACTATCGTGTGTTTTTCGGGATTAATTTTCTCTTCTTTATTTCTGTTAACAAACATTTTAATACCCGTAAAAACCAATAAAACACCAAAAATGTATAATATCCATGAAAAATGTTGAATTAAAGTAGAACTTAAAAATATAAACAGAAACCTCATTACGATTGCACCGAGAATCCCCCAAAACAAAACTCTGTGATAATATATTTTTTCCACCCCAAAGGCGGCAAAAATCATTATCATAACAAAAACATTATCAATCGATAAAGCATATTCAATTAAATAACCTGTGAGATATTCAAGCCCAAGATTTTCATTGTAAATAATAATTGCATCCTCGAATGAAACTGACTCAAGATTAATCGGATGCTGAAATGCAATTGCAAGATTTTTTATGTCATCAAGGTTTTTAATTCCATGAATTAAATTTCCGAAATTCGTAATAAAAAAATAAAATCCAATTGAAATTCCAACCCAAACAATTGTCCAGAGCATGGCTTCCTTGAATGAAACAATGTGATTTTTTTTATTAAGAATCCCCAAATCAATAAAAAGTATTGATAATATCAAAATTATGAATAATGAAAATACTATTGATTCGTTTGAGTTCATATTTAATAATAAAATTGTTGGCAAAAGTAAATAAAGAATTAAAAAATGAGATAATTAAATTTTATTTATCGAAATATTTCTTTTTTGTTTAAGTTTGGCGTCCAAAAAATAATGAAAATTTTATAGTTATGAAAGATACTATTGAAATGAATCCTAATCCTTTAGTTCAATATCTAAACAAATTACCACAGGATTTCACAAAAGCGGACTTGATCAAGTACATTGAAGATAATAACATTGAAATGATCAATTTTAGGTATGTTGGATGGGATTCGAGATTAAAGACTTTGAACTTTATTATCAATGATAAGGAACATTTAGATGAGCTTTTAAGCACCGGCGAAAGAGTTGACGGCTCAAGTATTTTTTCATTTGTTGAAGCCGGATCAAGCGATCTTTATGTAATTCCAAGATATAAAACTGCTTTCTTAAATCCATTTAGCGAAATACCGAGTTTAGATATTTTATGTTCATATTATAATAAAGATGGCGAACCTTTAGTAAGTTCGCCCGAAAACATATTAAGAAAATCGGATGAAGTTTTTAAAGAAAAAACCGGCTTAACTTTTGAGGTTATGGGAGAGCTTGAATATTACATAATTTGCGAAAAAGATGAGCTATTTGAAGCTGATGATCAGAAAGGTTACCACGAATCCACTCCATTTTCAAAATGGGGAGAATTTAGAACCGAAGCCATGAAAGCTATTACCCAATGCGGTGGAAAAATTAAATATGGCCATTCAGAAGTAGGGAATTTTAGTGTCGGGGACTTAGAATACGAACAAAATGAAATCGAATTTTTGGCAACAAATCTTGAAGATGCCGCCGATCAATTGGTCATTGCAAAATGGATACTCAGGACACTCGCTTATGAGTACGATGCAACGATTACTTTTGCTCCTAAAATTACTGTCGGAAAAGCCGGAAGCGGATTACATATTCATACGAAATTGCTTAAATCCGGAAAAAGTGTAATGATTGAAAACGGGAAACTTAGCGATACGGCAAAAAAAGCTATTGCAGGATATCTTGACCTTGCATCATCCCTAACAGCCTTTGGAAATACAAATCCTACATCTTATTTCAGATTAGTACCTCATCAGGAAGCTCCTACAAATATTTGTTGGGGAGACAGAAATCGTTCAGTATTGGTAAGAGTGCCTTTGGGTTGGTGCGGGAAAAATGACATGATAAATCATGCCAATCCAAAAGAAAAACCCTCGAACAAAGATTTTTCGGACAAGCAAACTGTTGAATTCCGTTGCCCTGACGGCTCGGCTGATATTCATTTATTACTTGCAGGTTTATGTGTTGCTGCTCTTCATGGGCTGGAAATGAAAGATGCTCTTGAGTATGCCGAAAAAACATATGTGGATGTTAATATTTTTGAAGAAAAAAATAAGGCAAAGCTTGAAGAACTTTCTCAATTACCCACTTCTTGTTATGAATCAGCCGAATGTCTTGAAAAGCAAAAAGATATTTATACAAAATACGATGTTTTCTCAGAAGGAATGATAGATTGGATAGTTGAATATCTTAAAGCATTTAAAGACAAAAATATTAGAGAAGAAATAGAAAATGATGAAGAAAAAATTATGAACCTTGTAAATAAATTCTTCCATTGCGGATAATTAAGGCAATCGAAATATAATGGTAATACAATTGAAATACAGTTGAAAGACAATGGTAATACAGTTGAAATATAATTGTGCTTAATTACTAACTTCTTATCTGATAAAACTTGAAATAAATCCAATTAAACTCTTTTTTTCCTAAAGAAATTAATTAATATTTCAGAACAATCTTTTTCTAAAACTCCTGATACAACTTCTGTTTTAGGATGTAAAAGATTTTTAGAAATTTTTGTAAATCCTTTTTTATCGTCATCGGCACCATAAACAATTTTTCCGATTTGCGACCATGCTATAGCCGATGCACACATCGTACAGGGTTCGAGTGTAACATATAAAGTGCATTCATTCAAATATTTGCTTCCCAGAAAATTTGATGCAGAAGTTATTGCCTGCATTTCGGCGTGGGCAGTAGCATCATTTAAAGTTTCGCAAAGATTATGAGCACGTGCAATAATTTTATTATTACTAACAATTACTGCTCCTATCGGAACTTCATTTTTTTCAAAAGCCTTTTGTGCTTCTTTCAAAGCTTCTTTCATAAACGATTCATCAGAAAATATGCTTAATTTCATTTATTCTAATATTTTTAATATTAAATATCATACAAAACTGAAAGTTTTCTATATCAGCTTTTTTTATAACCACAAAGTAAATCATAAAAAAAATAATATATCATAATGGTGAATTTAAAAAAGCAACGAAGCACAAAAAATCACCAATCACTATTCTCTAATCACCAATCACTATTCCTATCCTCAGGCATTTCCTTACTTTTTCCTTTTCACTTTAGC